>NZ_JBHUUX010000050.1:28743-42719 GCF_042670845.1 Promicromonospora sp. NPDC057138
ACCTGCCGGGGCCCCGCCGGCGCCGCGCCTCGCGGGCGACGGCGCCCCGCGCCGGCCGCGGAACGGCGCCGGCCGCCCGACGGCGGAGCGACGCCCGGGTGGGGTGGTGCACCCCGGTGGGCCGAGGTGAGGCAGCGGGGCGTTGCATCGGGGTTGCAACCGGACCGTGACCTCGTCGCGGCAAGCCGCAGCCGCGCCGAAACAAATGAACATCAAAGGACAGATCGCCGGACGACGCGAAGCCGAACACGACGAGAGGCGCACCATGACTTCCGCACCCCACCGGACCCATGCCGTCGGATGCGCGGCCGCGCAGCGGAGGCGGCCGCGGGCCACACCGCCGACAGCACCGGCAGCGCTGGCGGCCCTGCTGACCGCGGCCCTCGCGCTCGCGGGCTGCACCGCGCAGGGAGAAAGGACGGAGACCGCGGCCGACTCGGCAGGCCTGTCGGTCCCGGCTCCCGCCCCCGAGGCCCTGAGCGGCGCCGAGGTCGCGCCGGCCCCCGGGCCTGTGCCGACCGGCCCCGCGTCCGAGCGCGAGCTGACCGAGCAGGAGGAGTACGACGACTCCCCCGAGACGCCGTTCCAGGATGTCGCCACCAGCCCGCTGTCCACGTTCTCGGCCGACGTCGACACGGCGTCGTACTCGAACCTGCGCCGGCAGGTGAACCAGGGCGTGGCGCCGGAGGGGGTGCGCATCGAGGAGCTGGTCAACTACTTCGACTACGACTACCCGGCGCCCGCCGCCGGCGCGGAGCACCCGTTCACGGTGTCGACCCAGGTGGCGACGGCGCCGTGGAACCGGGAGCACCAGCTCGCGATGGTGGGCGTGCAGGCGACGGAGGCGCTGCCGACGTCGGAGGGCAACAACATCGTCTTCCTGCTCGACGTGTCGGGGTCGATGGACGAGCCGAACAAGCTGCCGCTGCTGGCAGAGTCGTTCGCGCTGCTGGTGGAGCAGCTCGACGAGGACGACCGGGTGTCGATCGTGACGTACGCGGGCGACAACCAGGTGGTCGCGGACTCGGTGCCGGGCTCCGAGCGGGGCGTGCTCGTGGATCACCTGCGGTCCCTGCGGGCCGGCGGGTCGACCGGCGGCGCGGACGGCCTGCGGACGGCCTACGAGCTGGCCGAGAAGAACTTCGTCGAGGGCGGCAACAACCGGGTGATCCTGGCCACCGACGGCGACTTCAACGTCGGCCCGTCCACGCCGGAGGAGCTCACGGAGCTGATCGAGGCCGAGCGGGAGTCCGGCGTCTACGTGTCCGTGCTGGGCTTCGGCATGTACAACCTGAAGGACAGCACGATGGAGGCGATCGCCGACCACGGGAACGGCAACTACGCCTACATCGACACTCTGGCCGAGGCGCGCAAGGTCCTGGTGGACGAGTTCGGCTCGACCATGTTCGTCGTGGCCCAGGACCTGAAGCTGCAGGTCGAGCTCAACCCGGCCACCGTTGGCTCGTACCGGCTGATCGGGTACGACAACCGGCGCCTGGAGGACGAGGACTTCGACGACGACGCGAAGGACGCGGGCGACGTCGGGGCCGGGCACTCCGTGACCGCGTTCTACGAGCTGGTCCCGGCTGGTTCGGACGACGACGGCTCCGGCGACGGCTCGGACGACCTGAAGTACTCCGACCAACAGGTCGGCACGAGCGACGACTACATGACCGTGCACGTGCGGTACAAGGCGCCGGACGGCGGCCGGCCCGCGGCGAGCACCGAGGTCGAGTTCCCGGTCGGAGCCGACGCATTCACCACGACGCCGACCGCGGACTTCGTGTTCGCCTCCGCCGTCGCCGAGCTCGGGCTGATCGCCACCGGTTCGGAGTACCGGGCCGACGCGAGCCTCGACGCGGTCACGGAGCGGGCGACGAGCGCGCTGGGCGAGGACCCGTACGGGCTCCGGGCGGAGTTCGTCGACCTGGTCGGCGCCTACCGCGAACTGGCCCCGGACGTTCGGCCGTGACGCCCGGGGAGACGCCGGCACGGCACAGCCCTCCGCGAGCACAGAAGTCCGTCTCCGCCGGGCGGCCGGGCTGGAAACCCCTCAGGTTTTCGTGCCGGATCGCTTGCTGGAGACGGACTTCTTGAAATCCGGCCGCAGAATGCGCCGGAAAGAGATTTCAATGAGCAGAAGGGCCTGGAACTTTTGAACGCCATCAATTGACAGCGTAGATTCTGTCAGGATCCTTCGTTCGACGTGAGGATCGTCCGGTTTCCTACCGGCTCACGGGAGTCCAGGGCGCGCTGCGTGCCCTGCGACTGCTGCACGACGTCGACGGCGGCACGCAGATCTTCAGTGGCCCAGTCCAGCGAGTCCTCGATGTGCGTGGCCTGGGCGAGCAGGGTGCTGGCCTGCGTCACCGAGGACGGCGGGGCGTCGGTGACGCGCTGCGCCACGGCACTGCGGGCGTCGGCGATCGCCCCGGCGAGGACGTCGCGCGTCGCCGGGTCGGCAACCTGGCCGTCGGAGTACTCGTAGACCCGCTCAGCCATGTCCATGACGGCCGTGAGGTCGTGCGACCGGGCTGTTGTGCTGCTGACCTGGCTGTCGATCTTCGACGTCAGCGTCAGGAGACGGCTCGTCTCCTCGGCGTGGGCCGACATCGCCCAGAGGCTGATCGCGACGGCGACGCCGGTGACGATCGCGGCGCCGAAGGTCCAGCGCCTGCGGCCGCGAGCGCCCGCGAGGTCGAGCTCGGCGTCGAGCTCGGAGTCGGAGAGGGGTGGTGGTTCCGGCGCGTCGAGTGCGGGTAGCCGGGCCGGTTCGAGTGCGGGCGACGAGGCCCGACTGTCCCCGGGGTCTTCGTCTGTTCCAAAGGTAGCGGCTTCCGATCCGACCAACGCGACGGTGTTCAACTCTTCCCCCAAAGAGAGTTCCATGAAAACAAGCTGTCGGACTCGAGGCCCTTTTAACTACCGATGCGAAGGACGTTAGGACTACTCCTTGAGTCCCGCGCGGCGAGACCGTAATACAGCCGTGATCTGTGGAAAACCACTCCCGATGCGGTGGATAACTCAGGGATCACGGTGGAAAACCCTGTTGATGACGCGGGCCGGGTGCCAAGACCGGCGCGGTTCGACGACGGCGTCCGGACGCGGCCGGACGCGACGGCCGGGCCGCGACTTCGTTGCCCAATGCGCACTCGTTGCACAGTGGGCAATCTTTGATACGGTGGCCGCATGACACTGCGGGAGCAGAGGAAGCACGAGCTGCGTGACCGGCTGAGCCTGACGACGGTGCTGCTGGCGAAGGAGCACGGCCTGGCGAACGTCCGCGTCGAGGACATCGTCGAGCAGGTCGGCGTGTCCCGTCGCACGTTCAGCAACTACTTCGCGAGCAAGGAGGAGGCCATCGCGGACCGCCATGTCCAGCGGACCCGAGTGGCGGCGCAGGCCCTGCGGGACAGACCGGCCGAGGAACCGCTGTGGGACGCGATCACCGCGGTGATCGTCGAGCCGTACGCCGGATGGTCCGGCGCGACGGCCCCCCAGCCGAAGGAGGAGCAGGACAGCCTGCTCTCCGCGCTCGGCGAGCCCGACATGCAGGCCGCCGTCGGCCGCGGCTCGCGTGCCGCTATCGACGAGCTCGCCGGGGCGATCGCAGACCGGCTGGATACCGACATGGCCGCCGACCTCGAACCCCGGCTGATCGCCAACGCCGCCCTCACCACGCAGCTCCTCACGCTCGACTTCTGGCTCCGCTCCGACCCGCCCGGCGAGCTGCTCCCGATCATGCAGACGGCTTTCCGCCGGCTCGGGGACGGCCTGGCTCGTCCGTCGGCTCCGCTCCGAGCCCTCGACACCACCGAAAGGCAGATTTCCTGATGTTCGACGTGATCATCGTCGGCGGCGGACCCGTCGGCCTCTTCCTCGCGTGCGAGCTCAAGCTCGCCGGCGCCGCCCCCGTGGTCCTCGAGCGCCTGCCCGGCGCGAACCAGGCGGACAAGGCGCACGGGCTGACCGGTCAGGTGGTGCGCCTCCTCGATCACCGCGGCCTCTTCGAACGGTGCTCGGGAACGGAGCGGCCGGTACCCGCGCCCGGGTTCTTCTTCGGCGCGCTGCCCCTGCCGCTGCACGTCCTCGGCCCGGACAACCCGATGTATCTGCTGCCGATCAACCAGCGCGACCTGGAGGCGGTGCTCGCCGAGCGCGCCGCCGAGCTCGGGGTCGACGTACGCCGCGGGTACGACGTGCTTTCCGTCGACCAGGCGGACGACCAGGTGGATGTCGTCGCGTCCGATCGCACGTGCGCCGAGACGACGTTCAGCGCGCGATTCGTCGTCGGCTGCGACGGCGCGCACAGCCTGGTTCGGAAGCAGTCCGGGATCGGCTTCCCCGGCGTCACCGACGACTCGCTCGTCGGCCGGAGTGCCCTCGTCGGGCCGATCGAACACCTGCGGCCGACGGCGGACGGACAGATCTTCGTCGACGGGCTCGGGAAGATCCCGGCCGCCTTCCACCGCACCGAACGCGGGGTCCTCACAATCGGGCTCTTCGATCCTGAGCATCCGCTCGTCCACACGATGGAGTGGGAGGACGACGGGCCCGACAGCTTCCCCGGTCCCGGAGCACCGATGACGTTGAACGAGATGGAGGCCAGCGTCGCGCGCGTACTCGGCGTCCGCGTACCACTGTCCCCGCCCGCGGACGGCGAGCCGACACTCCTGCGCCGGCTGCGTGGCCGGAACACGCGACTGGCAGAGCGGTACCGGGACCGCCGCGTGTTCCTCGCCGGCGACGCCGCCCACGTGCACGCCGCGGCGGGCGGGCCAGGGCTCAACCTCGCGCTTCAGGACGCCGCGAACCTCGCCTGGAAGCTCGCTGCCGCGATCCACGGCTGGGCTCCCGAGCAGCTTCTCGACACGTACGAGACCGAGCGCCGCGCCCTGGGAGAGCAGGTCTTCATGCAGACCCAGGCGCAGACAGCCCTCATGGCCCCAGGCAGCGACGTCACCGCCCTCCGGCAGCTGTTCGCCGAGCTCCTGACCCGGCGGGACAACGTCCAGCAGGTCGCAGACCTGCTGGCCGGGGCGGACGTGCGCTACGACATGGGCGAGGAGCGCCCGGCCGCGTCCACCGGCTGGTTCGCCCCGGATCTCGCCCTGACGACGGAGGACGGGCGCGCACAGCGCCTCGCCGAGCTGCTCCGCGACGCCCGCCCGCTGCTCCTGGACACCACCGGGGACACCAGCCTCGCCGCCGCGGCGGCACCCTGGGCCGATCGGGTGGTCCGGGTCTCCGCGCAGGTCGAGTCCGCGCCGGCCCCCGCTCTCCTCGTCCGTCCCGACGGCTACGTCGCCTGGGCGGGCGCGGACCCAGACGGTCTCCGCACCGCGCTGCACCGCTGGTTCGGGGCCGCTCAGGACCGGGTCGCCGCGTAGCGGCCGGCTCCCGCGGAGCGCCGGGATCTTTTCGGCGCACCCATGTGTTCCCCTACAAGTCAGTGCATGTGCTCTACGAGGAGGACCCATGGCCACGCCCATCGACCCGTCGGACAAGATCGCGCAGTACGCCCACCCCGAACGCCTCGTGAGTACCACCTGGCTGGCCGAGCACCTGAAGGACCCGGGCGTCGTGGTGGTCGAGTCCGACGAGGACGTGCTGCTCTACGAGACCGGCCACATCCCGGGCGCCGGGAAGGTCGACTGGCACACGGAGCTGCAGCACCCCGAGATGCGCGACTACCTGGACGGCGCGGCGTTCGCCGCCCTGATGGGCGCCAAGGGCATCACGCGCGACACGACGATCGTCCTGTACGGCGACAAGAACAACTGGTGGGCCGCGTACACGGCGTGGGTGTTCACGTTGTTCGGGCACTCCGACGTCCGCCTGCTCGACGGCGGCCGCGGGCTCTGGAGCGCGGAGGGCCGCGAGCTCACCACCGACGTGCCGGCGCCCGCGCCGGTCGAGTACCCGGTCGTCGAGCGCGACGACGTCGCCATCCGCGCCTTCCGCGACCAGGTCCTGGCGCACCTCGGCACCGGCCCGCTCGTCGACATCCGCTCCCCGCAGGAGTACACGGGTGAGCGCATCGCCATCCCGGACTACCCGGAGGAGGGCGTGCTGCGCGGCGGCCACATCCCGACAGCACGCAACGTCCCCTGGGCGACGGCGGTCGCCGAGGACGGCACCTACAAGACTCGGGAGGAGCTCGAGGCGATCTACACGTCCGGCCTGGGCTTGAACCCGGACGACGCCGTCATCACCTACTGCCGCATCGGCGAGCGCTCCAGCCACACCTGGTTCGCGCTCACCTACCTGCTCGGGTACACGAACGTGCGCAACTACGACGGCTCGTGGACCGAGTGGGGCAACGCGGTGCGGGTGCCGATCGCCACGGGCGACGAGCCGGGCACGTTCTGACCCGGGCCGCTCGCGGACCTGTCAGACCTCCGCACACGTGTCAGACGTACAGGTCACCCGAGTGACCTGTACGTCTGACACGTCGGCCGGGTTCTGACAGGTCAGGTGCGCCCGAACTGCTTGCGCAGCTCGTCCTTCGCGCGCTCGAGCACCTCGCGCTGGTCGGCGTCGAGGTCCCTGCCCGCGCGGTTCACGTAGAACGTGAGCATCGACATCGCCGAGCGGTACGGGGAGCTCTTGCGCCGGCGGCTCGCCTCCGCCGACCGCTTGAGGGACCGGGCGATCCGCGCCGGGTCCTTCCACGTGAAGACGCCCTCTTCGAGGTCCAGGGCGTCGCTGCCCTCGGTGACGCTCTGGGACCAGCGGTCGCGGCCGTCGTCGGGCCGCTTGTTCTCGGCCATACATCAACGCTACGACGCCGCCCGGTGGCTCGCTGGAGCCCTGCGGGCGGTGGGAGGATGAACAGATGAGCACCAACGACGTCGACCTGCCCGAGGCCCTCGCCGAGCTGCGCGACGCCTTCCTGGAGACGCCCGAGCGCGACCGCCTCCAGCTCCTGCTGGAGGTGTCGCGCGAGCTTCCGCCCCTGCCCGCCAGGTACGCGGACGCGCCGGAGAAGCTGGAGCGCGTCCAGGAGTGCCAGTCCCCCGTCTACGCCATCGCCGAGGTGGACGACGCCGGAGTGGTCGCCTTCCACGCGACCGCGCCCGAGGAGGCGCCCACCACGCGTGGCTTCGCGTCGATCCTGGCGCAGGGCCTCACCGGTCTGACGGCGCAGCAGGTGCTGGACGTGCCGGAGGACTTCCCGCTCCAGCTCGGCCTGACGAAGGTGGTCAGCCTGCTGCGGCTCAACGGCATGGCGGGCATGCTCGCCCGCGCCAAGCGCCAGGTCCGGGAGCAGCTGGCGGCGGCCCAGGTCTGAACGCAAAGGTCCGCTTCCAGAACAGGATCTGGCACGGAATCGGCGCCAGAATCATGCCGGATGCTGTTCTCGAAGCGGACCTTCGGCCTAGCGCTCGCGCAGGCGGTCGCGCAGCCACGGGATGCAGGCCTCGGCCTGGATCCGCTGGAACGCCCGCACGTGGGGGATCCCGGGCGGCGGGTCCTCCAGCGAGGTACGTGCGAAGTAGGCGGTCATGACCGCCACCCACACGGTGACCGCCTCGGGGTCGACGCCGTCCGGCAGCGGCGTCCGCTCCAGGACCTGCTCCGGAGCGGGGCCACCGGTGGCCTGCACGACCGGGAGCATGCCGGTCAGGTCCAGGAACGGAGCCCCGCGCATGGCGTGCGGCCAGTCCACGGCCACCGCCTCCTCGGCGGCGTCCGCCCGCCGGACGATGAGCGCGTTGTCCGCGCGCAGGTCGGCGTGCACCAGATGCGGCCCGGCGAACGCCTCTGCCTGCCGCTCGGGCGCAGTGATCTCGGCGATGCGGTCGAGGTTCGCCGCCAGCCACGGGTCGTAGGTGGCCAGGCCCGCGGGGCGTTCGTCGGCCAGCTGGGCGGCCTCGGGCCAGGTGTGGTCGGCAAAGTCGGGGAACGCGCCGCCGTCAGGCACCTCGTGCAGGGCGATGCGGCGGGCCAGGTGCTGCAGGCGGTCGAGGTCGTCCAGGTCCCACGGCTCGGTGCGGGGCACCCGTCCGCGCACGACGTCGGACGCGATGACCACCCAGGCCGGCTCCGCTCCCCCGGGTTCGGGCAGCTCGATGATCCAGCGGAAGGCAGGTGCGGGGACGCCGTCGGGCAGCGCCGCCGCGCGCACGGCCTCCCGGCGGTGCAGGCGCGCGGCGACGTCGTACTCGGTCGACGCGACCTTCACGAAGGCGCTGCCGCCCGCCGACTCCAGCGTGAGCGCCCAGCCCGGCGAGTAGCCGCCGTCGTGCGAGGTCCATCCGGTGACCGGGCCGCCGAGCTCGGCGACGACGGCGTCGCGCACGTGTGCGGGGAGGTCGGGCCAGGTGGGTCGGACGCGGGTCATGCGGCGATCATGCCAACCGCCGCAGGAACTGACGAAGAGAAATCAGTCGCGGCACGGTCCGCGGCTACGCCCGGAGGGCCTGTGAGACGATACGGGCACATGACGGAAGGACAGTCGTGACCCTCGGCATGGTGTTGAGCGAACACCGCCCCTGCGCTTCGACGCGGGCTGCCGTCCACGCCCGCCTGGTGATCGCCAGGTAGCACCGCCGGTACTCCGGTTCGAAGCGTCGCTGACTCCGACACCTTCGATCCCTTTCAGGAGTACGTCATGGCAGTCGTCCGCTGGGCCGAGAACGGAACGCCCTTCTCCGCCCGCTGGCATTCCGAGAACGACACCCCCGCACCGGCTCGCGTCGTCGTGGTCGACGACCGCACCACCGCCAAGGCCGCCTATCGCATGGCGCGCGGCGGCACCGGCCTGCTGTGGCGGGGCGACTTCCACAACGCCCGCCAGCTTCTGCGCGCCATGGACCGCCTGCACACACGCTCCGCCCCGAAGATGGACGGCGGCACGGCCGCTGCGCTCTTCCATGGTCATCGTGCGGCGCGCGCCGAGCGGGCCCGGCTGCTCGGGTGCCTACTGGTCCTGCTCGAGCCCGACCACACGCTGCGGCTGCGCCGCGCGCCCGACGTCCGCGAGGCGTGCGACCACGCCTACGGCGCGGCGGACGGCGGCGTAGCAGACGACGGCTCCGACGGCTCCGACGGCGGCGACGACAGCGAGATCCGCGGAACCTGCGTCTCGCTCACCGAGCTCGTCGGCGTGCTCAGCGCCTACCAGTGGCACCTGCAGGGCGTCGAGATCGGCGCCCTGGACGCCCGCATCCATCCCGCATACGGCGTCTTCTCGCCGGTCCGCGGCGAGTATGTCGACCTGGTCGCGCACGCCCCGTTCCCCGACGGCGGCGCGCCGCCGGTCGTCTTCGACCTCGGCACCGGGACGGGCGTGCTCGCGGCGGTCCTCGCCCGGCGCGGGGCCGGACGCGTGGTGGCCACCGACATCAACCCTCGTGCGGTGTCCTGCGCCCGGGAGAACATGCGCCGGCTCGGCCTCACCGACCGGGTAGACGTCCGCGAGGCCGACCTGTGGCCGGGCGGGCGGGCCGACCTGATCGTGTGCAACCCGCCCTGGCTCCCCGCGCGGCCGACGTCCGCCCTCGAGCTCGGGATCTACGACGCCGGCTCCGACGTGCTGCACCGGTTCCTCGACGGGCTCGCCGACCACCTCACCCCGGCCGGCGAGGGCTGGCTCGTCCTCTCGGACCTCGCCGAGCACCTCGGGCTGCGCACGCGCGACGAGCTGCTGGCACGCTTCAGCGCCGCCGGGCTGCGCGTCGCCGGCCGCCACGACACGAACCCGCAGCACCCGCGCGCCACGGACGCGGCCGACGCGCTCCACGAGGCGCGGCGGCGCGAGGTCACGTCCCTGTGGCGGCTGGTGCGCTACCCCTGACCTGGACGATCGTCCGTTGTCGTCGCCGATATCACCACTGTGATGTCTGGGTTACGGGTATTCCTGTCGCTCTGCGGCAGAGTTCGATCCTGGAATGTCTCATTTCATTCCCCGAGCGCACCGGCATGCTCCGATTGACAGGGTGAAAATCGCGTCTGACTCTTTCTCGTGGTGAACACACATGTGTGCTCCACCACTGTTTCAACGGAGCTATTCGAGGGGAAAGACAATGATCCGAGGATTCCGTGCAATCAGTCGTGCTGTCGCGACCGTGGCCATCTCGGCCGGCCTGGTCGTCGCAGCCACCACGGGTGCGAGCGCCATGGTGGTGACCGACGGGGACCTTCCCGCGTCCACGTCGATCACCGCGGCGGCCGACCCCGTTCCGGACGTCGCCGCCGAGGAGGTGGCAGGGGCAGTGGAGGCCCCGGTGGCGGGCGTCGAGCCGCCCCTCCCCCTTCCGGAGCCGGCCCCCGGCCTGCTCGATGGGCTGCTCAGCGCGATCACCAACCTGATCGGCTCGCTCCTCGGTGGCCTCCCCGTGCCACTGCCCGTTCCTGGGGTCTGACGACCGACCCCTTCTCGACCCGCCGGACGTCGCCAGCACGGCCGGTTACCGAACCCCTTTCCACCAGCCGTTCATGAACGGTGGGGCCGGTGACAAAGGGCTCCCGATGAGGCCCTTTCCCGGATATCCGGGAAAGGGCCTCATTGCTTTGTGAACGGCCGCGGCGAACATTTCGGCAGAGAGCCGCTCATGCTCTCAGCGGGCGCTCCCGACGTGCCGCGCGATCCGCTGCACCGCCTCGTGCAGCCGGTCCGGGGTATTCGCCGCATACCCGATCACCAGGCCGGGCGGTCCGGCACCCATCCGGTGGGCCGACAACGGCTGCACCCGCACGCCGTCCTCGCCCGCCCGCAGCGCGACGTCGGCGTCGTCGATGCCGGGGAACGTCACCAGGAGGTGCAGGCCCGCCGCCACGCCGTGGGCCGTGCCGCCGGGCAGGTGCGCCGTGAGCGCCGCAAGCAGAGCGTCGCGGCGGGCGCGATGGCGGCGTCGGACCTGGCGGAGGTGCCGCTCGAACCCGCCCGAGGTGATGAAGTGCGCCAGGGCGAGCTGGGGCAGCGCGGGACTGGCGAGGTCGGTCCAGTACCGGGCCTCGACGAGTCCCGCCTGCAGCGCCGCAGGTGCGAGCAGCCAGCCGATGCGGATGGCCGGGGCCAGCGACTTGGACACACTGCCGAGGTGCACCACGTGGTCGGGCGCGAGGGCGCGCAGGGCCGGGACGGGCGGGCGGTCGTAGCGGTGCTCGGCGTCGTAGTCGTCCTCGATGACCAGGCGGCCGGGCACGCCCTCCGGGCCCGACGACGGCGCGGCGCGCGCCCAGGCGACCAGCTCGCGGCGCCGGTCCGGGGCGAGCACCACGCCCGTGGGGAACTGGTGCGCGGGCGTGACCAGGACGGCGTCGACCCCGGTTCCGGCGAGCGCGGCCACGTCGAGGCCGTCCTGGTCCACGGGGACCGGGACGGGCTCCATGCCCCAGCGCCGGAGATGCTCGCGCGCACCGAACGAGCCCGGGTCCTCGAAGCCGATCCGGTTCCTCCCCTGCGCGTCGAGCGCCCGGGCGAGCAGCGTGAGGCCCTGCGAGACCCCGGTGACCACGAGGATGTCGTCGGGGTGCGCGCGCAGGCCCCGGGTGCGCGCGAGCCAGCCGGCCAGCGCCTCGCGGAGCGCGGGCAGGCCGCGCGGGTCGCCGTAGCCGAGCTCGCTCGACGCCAGGCCCGCCAAGGCCGCCCGTTCGGCGCGGGCCCACGCGGCGCGGGGGAACGCAGAGAGGTCGGGCAGCCCGGGCGAGAGGTCGATCAGGTCGGTTCCCGGGGCGTCATGGCCGGTCAGGTCCGGCAGCATCGCATCGGCGAGGCCCGACGGCGGGGCGGGGCGCTCGTGGACGCCGTCGGCCGTCCCTCCGGCGCGGGCGGGCTGCGCTCCGGAGCGGACGGGCGTCGCCGCGGCGCGGGCGGGATGCGTTTCCGCGTCGGCTTGCTGTGCTTCCGAGGTCGGCAACGGTGCCCATGCCGAGCGAACCGTCGTGCCGCCGCCGTGTCGGCCGGAGAGGAGTCCCTCGTCCGTCAGACGCCGGTAGGCGTCAACCACTACCCCGCGCGAGCAGCCGAGCTGGTCCGCGAGGACGCGGGTCGCGGGCAGCCGGGCGCCCGGGCCGAGGCGGCCGTCGGACACTGCGTCGCGCACCGCCTCGGCGAGCCACGCGGTCAGGTTCCCGGGTGGGGCCTGCGCGGGGTCGAGCTGGAGAAAGTCGGCGCCGGCCATCTTGGTCCTCTCGATCGTCGTGCTCTTGGCACTGTCAGGTATACCAAGAAGCGCGCAGGCTCACGGGCATGACGACTTCTATCCGGCCGGTGGTGCCCAGCGACACACGACCCGGGGTGCCGGCGCCGTCCTGGTCGGGCCCGCTGTTCGCCGCGCTCGGCATGACTCTCGTGGGCAGCCAGGTCGCGGTGTCGGGCGTGCTCGCCGACGCGCCGCTCTTCGCCGTTCAGGCCCTTCGGTACACGCTCGCAGCGCTGGTGCTGTTCGTGGTGCTGCGCGCGACCGGGCGGGCGGTTCCGGTGCCGCGCGGCAGGGAGTGGGTGTGGCTCGCGGGTGTCGCGCTGAGCGGGCTGGTGCTGTTCAACGTGGGTGTGGTCCGCGGTGTCGCGCACGCGGAGCCGGCGGTGATCGGCGTGGCGGTGGCCGCCGTGCCGGTGCTGCTCGCGCTCGGCGGGCCGCTCCTCGGACGCACCCGGCCCACCCCGTCGGTGGTGGCCGCGGCGGCGGTGGTGACCGTGGGCGCCGTCCTGGTGACGGGCAGCGGGCGCACCGATGCCGCCGGGCTGGGCTATGCCCTGCTCACGCTGGTCTGCGAGGCCGGGTTCACGCTGCTGGCGGTTCCGGTGCTGCGCCGGCTCGGGCCGCAAGGCGTGTCGTTCCATGCCGTGTGGATCGCGGCCGTGGCGCTCTGGGTACTCAGCCTCGTGACCGAGGGACCGGGCGCCGTCGGGACCCTGCGGGCCGAGCACGTGCCCGCCATGCTGCACCTCGCCCTGGGTGTCACCGTCGTGGCGTTCCTGCTCTGGTACACGGCGGTCGGCCGGATCGGCCCCGGGCGCGCCGGGCTGTTCACGGGGATGGTGCCCGTCGCGTCGGCGGTGGGCGGCGTGCTGCTCGGCGGCCCGGTGCCGGGGCCGGTCGTGTGGCTGGGCGTCGCGGTCGTGGTCGTCGGCGTCGTGCTGGGGATGCGCACCGGTCCCGCTCGGAGTCGGACCGGCGCCCAGATGATGGGTGACAGGCAGCGGACCCGCGGCAGCAGGCCGGCGGCGGCCGCGGGGCAAGGTGAGCTCGACGAGCATGTGCCAGGACCGCTGAATCCCGTTCACTCCTGACCCGCCAAGTTCAGCTGAGCCGAACTGTTCAGCACCGCCCGCACATCCGGATCGCAGCCGAACACAGTTCACGTCTCCCGGCACCCATCACCGGGATGTACCCGCCCCGACGCGTCAGCGACCGAACGGCGGGCGGAGCAGGCCCCGTCGCTCAGCGATCCACCGTTCGACCTGGGCCATGGACTTCGCCAACGGTTGGCTGGTGGTGTCGAGCAGCTCAGTGCGCCATCGGGAATCACCGGCGTGCCATCCGGTCCAGCGGTGCCAGGCCATCTCCGGCCAGCTGTTCTCGATGATGACGTCGGGTCGGTTGCGGGGGTCGAGAGCGTGCTGCCGGTGCCAATCGGCCCAGCCGAGGAAGGCATCGATCGCGGGAGCATCCCACCGGCCGGGGTCACGCTCGGCGAGGCGAGTACGCCGGACCTCGTCAGCGACATCGACCAGGCAAACGGCGATGCCGTCGAGGAGCGGGGCAGACGGCGCCGCGAGGACCTCGCCCAAGGGTGACTGGCCGGCGAGCAGAAGGTCGACGCCTCGCTCCTGGTACTCCAGCGCGCGTCGCACCCACAGCTCCATGGTGCGCTGGCGCCACCGCAGGTCGGCGCCAGTGGGCACACCGAGCTCATCGAAGTCGTGCACCGCGCTACCGGCCTCCTGTACCGGAACCTCTGGGCGGCGCGCCGAGATCGCCCTGGGCCGCTCCCGGCGCGCGGCGGCGGGCGAGGCTTTGGCC
>NZ_JBHUUX010000051.1:0-42681 GCF_042670845.1 Promicromonospora sp. NPDC057138
GCGCTCGGTAGACGGTGTCTACCGAGCGCAACACACCCCGCCGTACATCTGTTTCCCCTGAAGGCCGGACGTGGGTCGGGCGTGGCCGTCAGGACGTCAGGGAGGTCGACCAGTAGTAGTAGTCGTAATCCACAGTTCGCAGGTCGTCGCTGTAGACGGCCCGACCTGCCCCCGGCGACGTTCGGAGGCTCGTACCCAGGCTGTTCGTGAAACTCCCGAGGGTCTTGTATTCGTAGTCGTAGTCGAACCGCCAGCGCTGTCCAGGGGCGCCGGAGTCACAGGTGGAGCTCGTCCACACCGCGTTCGCGTTCGCGGACCCGGACTCGGTGTCCGTCATCAGGCAGCGGCCGCTGATACGGCTGGCCAGCATCCGGCGACCGCCGGAGTCGGCAGTCCCGATCCAATACCAGTCCTGCGACGGGTCGCCGCTCACGCAGGCGGTTTCGAAGACCGAGCCGGACGCCGTTGACTCGAGGCAGCCACGGACCGCGTTGTCGAACGACCAGTACGTCGTCGCCGCCGAGGCCGTGGGGGTCAGGGGCGAGAGGCCGAGAGCGACCACAAGCCCGGCGCCGAGAGCCGCCGCGGTACTTGCGCGCAGGACCTTGTTTAGATTCATCGTGATGTGCATCGAAGATGCCTTTCGGTTCGTGACCAGGTGCGATGCACCGTACCGTACGGACCCGCGCGACGGCAGCGCGTTACGGCCGACGGAACAACGCGCTAGGGCCGGCTGAACATTCGGTGTCGAGGACGACGAGCCTTCGAGGGCGGCACGAACGTGCCGCCCTCGAAGGTCCGTGCCGGTCAGGCGGTGCCGGTGACGGCGCTGCCGCTACGGGTGACCGTGTACTCCAGGGTCTGGCCGCTCCGGAAGTGGAACGTCAGGGACACGGGCTCGCCGTCCTTGAGGCTGTCCAGGTATCGCTTGGTCAGCGTGATCGTCCCGGCCTTGTAGTCCGGCCTGAAGTTGTCCCAGAACTCCGGGAACGTCGTCCAGCTGTGGAACCCGGCCCCGGTGCCGTCGTCGTACACCGACTCCATGGTGTCGAGCTGGTCGCCGTTGAACGTCGTGGGGATCACCAGCGACTCGTTGGTGCCGGTGGCGCCCTCGACGGCAGGGTCCTCGGAGGTGATCACGTGGAGCTTCCACGGCTTGCCGCCGGAGAAGACGACCTGCAGCTCCGCGCTCGATCCGATCTCCCGGTCGCCGAGGACGCTCTTCAGCAGCTTTGCCTTGAGCGTGAGCTTGCTGCCGGACCGGGTGTAGTCCCGGCCGGACTGCAGCGTGGTGTTCCCGAACTTCAGCGGATCATCGCCGCCCAGACGATCGACTCCACCATCGCGGAACTGATCGACAGCAAGTCCGGGCTTGCCGCCAGGGCACTGGACGGGGCGGGTGACGACGATGTCGCATCATCCACCGACGTCCAGCTCGAAGCTCTTGTCACGCTCCTCACCGACGCGCTGGCCGCCGAAGGCAGTGCCTGAACCGACACCATTGCTCGGGTACTCCGGTCCTCCGGCGCTGGCTCACGCTCAATAGGCTCCAGACGGCCGTAACCTCCGTGGGTTACGGCCGTCTGGAACCTGGGGACCTCAGGCGCAGGACACCAGGACTCGGGTCAGAAGGTGCTGGGGTCGAACGGGATGTCGGACGGCTTGGCCCTGCTCAGCTCGGTCCCGTACCTGCCGTCCTGCAGCGGGAAGTTGGCGTCGCCCCACGAGGACCCGTTGAGCGTGTTGCGCAGGCCGGCATCGAGCCGGTCCCAGCTGACCAGTGCGGGCTCGTCCCAACCACCGTTGCCCCAGGCCTCCGGCACCTCACCGGACTTGGCGAACCGCATGATGTGCGTGAGGCCGCCGTCCTTGTGGTAGACCGCCTTGACGCGCACGCCGTTCTTCTCCGAGATGTCGCTCCATCGCTTGGTCTCGTACTGGCCGTGGCGGGACACGGAGATGTAGGACGGCGTTGCCGCGCCCTGCGGAACCCAGACCACTACGCCTTCCCAGTCATGGCGGTGTGACGTCGGGGTGCAGCCGGCGCAGCTCATGTCCTTCTCGAAGTACAGGGCGTAGACGATCGCGCACCAGCAGTTGTTGCACGTGGCTCGCGAGTAGGTGTTGGCGTTGCCGAGGTGGCCGCTCTGGCACTGGCCGGTGACGGGACCGCTGTCGTCGAGGCCGCCGTTGAGCCGGCCGCTGCTGTCGATCGCGGCTGCGGGAAAGCAGCTGTCGCTGTCGTAGTCGAAGAGCGGCTGGAAGGTCCGCTGGAACTCCGTGGCGTTCGGCGGCAGCGGGTTCAGCACGGCAGCGGAGGCGACGGTCGGCATGCTGAGGACCAGCAGGGCCGTGCCGATCATGGCCAGGAAGGTCCTGGCGAGGCGAGATGACGTTCTTGAGCTCACTGCAGCAAACATGATGGGTTCTCCGAATCAGTTGCACTGCGTCCGAGACTTCTTACCGGGCCTGCCGACGCTGGCAGTCGGTGCTGTCTGACGGTTTGTCAGGACATGACGTCCTAATGTCAAGACAACGTACACGGGGTGAAAGTCCCTGTTATCCCCCGGCTTTGTGTCACATGCGGGCGCGCAGCACGTCGATCTCGCAGCCCGGCGCGGCCGGGTCGAAGCCGTGCTCGACCAGCCAGCGGATGGCCAGCAGGCTGCGCAGCGACCACCACGCGCGGATCACGTCGGCATCGACGTCGGTGCCGTATCCGCACGGCAGCGCCCGCAGCGGCCCACGCGGCCGGCGACGCGGGCGACGGCTCGCCGAGGCGGCCGAGCGCGGCACCGGGGACGGCGGCGAGCGCGAGCACCGGCGGCTTGCGCCAGAGGATCTCCGGGGTCGGGATCGGTGCCAGGGTCATTGCCTCGACCTCGATGTCGGTGCGCGTCTGGTCGCCGTCGATCTTCAGGAACACGTCGCCGACGCGCAGGGTGGCGCACGCTTGATGGGCGACTACGACCTTCACCTCTTCCATGCCAGTCATGATCGCGTGGAGCCGCGGGCGGAGTCACCGGATTTGTTCGCGAGCGGCTGCGCGGCAGGCTGCGTCGCACCGAACTGGTCACCGAAGCGCTTCGATGACGCCCTTCGGCGATCGCTCGCGCCCGGGCTTGCCCGGCGAGACCCAACAGGCAGACCTCAGGGGTTGCGCGCTTTCAGACAGAAGCCATATCGTGTTGAAGCGCTTCGAGGGAATGGCCCCGTCGAAGCGGACACACCCGTGCGCAACGAAGAGCACACTGTGAACTGGCCCCCTTGGAAGAAGCTCGTCGCACCAGCGGCAGGGCCGGCACTGGCGCCGAGCCTCACCGCCCTTGCATGAGTCCAACAAGCAGCTCTTTCGAGGCCGCTGCGGCCCGATCGAGCCTCGACGAAAGGAGCAGCGATGCCTCTTGTCAGACGAGCACCTCTCAGACTGCTGACCACGTGTCTTGTCGCCGCGATGCTGGCGGTCGGCCTGTCCGCCACCGGCTGGACGACACGGGCTTCGGCCGACACCGTGACACCGCTGAACGCGTCGCAGATCGTCGCCGACATGGGCGCCGGCTGGAACCTGGGAAACAGCTTGGAAGCCAATTCCAACGGGTACCCGAGCGAGACCGCATGGAACAACCCGACCGTGACCCAGGCTCTGATCGACACGGTGCACGCGGCAGGGTTCAAGACGATCCGGATCCCGGTGTCCTATATGAACGCCATCGGGGCCGGCCCGAACTACACGATCGACGCTGCCTGGCTGAACAGAGTCCAACAAGTTGTCGACTACGCCTACAACCGGGGCATGTACGTGGTGATCAACATGCACGGCGACGGCTCCCGCGGCACCGGCTCCTGGCTCCTCTGTGACTCGTCCGATCAGACGACGATCAGGGCCGAGTATCAGAAGGCATGGCAACAGATCGCCACCAGGTTCCAGAACTACGACCAGCATCTGATCCTCGAGTCGATGAACGAAGAGTTCGACGGGCAGTACGGAGATCCCACTCAGCCGTGCTATTCGAACATCAACAGCTACAACCAGATCTTCGTCGACACCGTGCGGCAGGCCGGCGGAAACAACAGCTCGAGATGGCTGCTCGTCCCGGGCTGGAACACGAACATCGACTACACCGTGGGGGACTACGGCTTCGTGATCCCGACGGACAGCCACCGATCTCCGTCCATTCCCAGCAACGAGCAGCGGATCATGATCTCCGTCCACTACTACTCTCCATGGGACTTTGCTGGAGAGGAGAACGGCACCATCACCCAGTGGGGTGCTGGCGCGACCGATCCGTCGAAGACGTCCACCTGGGGGCAGGAGGACTACGTGGACTCGCAGCTGAAGAGCACCTACGACGCCTTCGTCACGCGTGGTTACCCGGTCGTCGTCGGCGAGTACGGCGCGATCGACAAGTCGTCGCACGACTCGGCGAACAGCCGGTACCGCGAGGACTTCGCGCGCGCCCTGGTGGCCACCGCCAAGAAGTACGGCGCCAGCACCATCTACTGGGACAACGGCTGGAACGGGCAGTACGGGTTCGGGCTGTTCGACCGATCCAACAACTCGGTGACCCAGCCGGGCCTCGTCAATGCCATCATGAGCGGCCTGGCAGCACGGACCAAAGGCGGCGGCCACCAGCGACCGACCGTCCGATAGGGCCGGCCCGATAGGCACTGACGACTGCGGCCTCTGGTCCGGGGCGGCACCGCGATGCGGTGCCGCCCCTGCCTTGCGCCAACCCATTCCTGCAAGAAGGACAGGTCCGGCCGCCGTCGGTCAGACCGTGAGCAGCCCGCCGCGGCGGGCGAGTCCGCGCGCGTGCGAGCGGGCGCGGGTGTGGTCGCGAACGACCAGCTCGTGCAGCAGCTCACGGACGACCCTCGAGTTGTGGACCCACTCGGAGGAGACCCGCTCGGCCTCCAGCAGGACCAGCGCCGCGGACTCGTCCTCCCCACGTCGCAGGAGACCGCGGGCCATCGAGATCAGCGCGGCCGCCCTGCGCTCGACGCTCGGCACGTTGTTGTTCAGGTCGAGGTTGGCGGACAGCTCGGCGACATCATCCAGTCGCCCGAGCGCGGCGCTGATCGCCATGGCATAGAGGTCGACGTTCCCGACACCGAACTTGGTCCATGGGTCGCTGTAGCCCGGCCCGAGCGCATCCGCCGTGTCCTGCGCGACGCGGTGCAACGCCCAGGCCCGCCCGTCCTGAGCGGAGTGCGCAGCGCCGACCGCCGCTGCCAGGTGCAGCGTCCCGTACGCGCCCAGGAGGTCCTTGGGTGGGTCCGCCGGGTCGATGCGTGCCTGGAGCTCGTCGGCGGAGACCAGGCAGATCCGGGTCGCCTCGTCGTGGTGACCGGCGTTCCGGTACGTGCCTGACAACGCCCAGCCGGACAGGGCGATGAGGTACGGGTCATCCGCCGCGCGTGCAATGTGGGCGGCGCGGTCCGACACCACCCAGGCCAGGTCTCCGGACGGGACATGGTGCAGCCACTGTCGCGCGATCTGGTAGGCACCCGCCAGGGTGCGAGCGCCGAGCGCCTGGTCCGCCGACGTCGTGTGAGCGGCGTGAGCGTCGGCCACGAGCGCGGGAAGGACCGCGCCGACCTCTTGGTGCGCTGACGGCGACTCGTGCCAGGTCCTCCAGGCCTCGTCGACGCGGGCCGCCACACCGGCCAGGTCGGGCGCCGGGTCGACGACCGGGATCGGTCCGGCCGAGCGCATGACGACCTCGCGCAGCGCGGTCACGGTATCGGCCTGCGAGGGGCCGGTGCCGGGAGTCAGGGTGGCCACGGGCCTGCCGATCAGGTCATCGAGGGTGCAGCCGACCACCGACGCGATCCGGACCAGGTCGGGGAGCCGCTCGGCGTGCCGGCGGCCCTGCTCCACCGCGGAGATCCACTGCACGGACCGGCCGATGCGCTCGGCGAGCGAGAGCTGCGTCATGCCGACGGCACGACGGCGGGCGGCGATCGCCGCTCCCACGCCACGCAACAGGTCCGCATCTCCTGCCATATTCAACAGTAGGTCGGCCGTGGGGCAACGAAGGTAACGAAAAGAGCCTCAAATTGCTACACCTGTAGCAGCCCGCACCTCCCCGGAGCCCCTAGCGTGGCGTGGAAGCGCAACCACGGCCATGTGGAAGCGCAACCACGGCTGAGCAAGGGAAGCAAGAACCATGTGGGAAGTGACAGCACACCGCGTCACCACGAACGGCGAATTCGAGATGCCGACCGTCTACCTCAACGGACGGGTGTACGACATCCGGAACAACCGCGACGCTCGTACCGCGGCCAGCTATCTTTTCGGCTCGGGCATCCGCTTCGAGGTTCGCGCGATCGGCGCCGGCTCGTGAACGCGCCAAGGCCGGTCGCCGTCGGACACGTCTACGGTGCCGATGACCGTTTGGTGAAGTGCCAGCGTGCGGCGGTGACCCGGTATGTCGAGGCCGAGGGCCTGGCCCTGGCGGACGTGCTGCACGATCACCGTGACCGGCTGACGACCAGCCAGGTTGTGGACGCCGCCCGTCAGCTCGGCGCCGCTGTGGTGGTTCTCCTCAGCAGGTCCGGGCTCGCCGGCGCCTTCACGCGCCTGGCCTCGGAGCTCGAGCAGTACGGCATCCGATGCGTGCTCTTGGGAGCGATCCCACGGCCGACGCTGCCCGGACGGCTCAGATCGTGCTCGAGGACAGCCGGGGCGGAGCCGGCTTCCTCATGAACACCACACCCATGAACGCCTGGACGCCGAGCCTGGTGGCGCTGGACATCGACGGCACGCTGATGGACCCCAGCGGGCACATCAGCGGCGAGGTGCACCGGGCGATCGACCTGGCCCGCGCCGCTGGACATCACCTGGTCCTGGCGACCGGCCGGTCGCTGGCAGGTCTCCTGCCCGTCGCCGCCCGGCTCGGGCTCACCGACGGATACGCGGTGGCGTCCAACGGTGCGCTCGTCATCCGCCTCGACCCTGAGGCACCGGACGGGTACCGGTACGTGAGCGCGGGGATGTTCGATCCCGCCTCTGTGATCCGTCGCGCGACACGGCTCGCACCGGATGTCTGCGTGGCGGTCGAAGAACCCAGCTGGGGATGGCGGGTCAGCGGGCCGTTCGACCCGGACGCCCTCCCCGGTGAGCACAAGCGCACCTCTGTCACGGACCTGAGCGGGGCACACGCCCTCCGGGTAGTGCTGTGCGGTTCCGGGATCAGGCGTCATCTGGACGCGTTGCGCACAACCGGGATGACGGTCACGGCGGCCGGTCCGGACTGGCTCGACGTCACCGGCGTCGGCGTCTCGAAAGCCACGGCCCTGGAGTTCCTCCGGGCGAACCTGGAGGTCCCCCACCACGCTACGGTCGCGGTCGGCGACGGGGCCGACGACGTCGAAACCCTGATCTGGGCCGCCCGTGGCGTCGCGATGGGTCAGGCGTCCGCGACCGTTCGCTGGGTCGCCGACGAGGTCACCGGGACGATCGCCGAGAACGGCGCCGCGACCGTGCTGGCCTCCCTGGTCAGCCCGGGACACTAGCCCGCGCCGACCGGGGCACGAGCGATGTCGTCGATGTCGGCCGGGCGTACTCGGCAGCATCCGCCCACGATCCGCGCCCCGTCGCAGGGGGCGCAGCAGTTACACCAAGAGCGCCGACCGCCTCAGGCGGCTCGGTGTCGAACTATGAGGAGAGACATGAAGGCATTCTGGAAGATCGGCCTGGCGGCGGGTGTCGCGCTGCTGTTCGCCTGGCTCTGCGCCCCCTCGGCTCAGGCCATCGCGGGCACCAGCGTCCACTTCGGCATTCTGGGCGAGGGCGTTTCCGCCTCGGTCGTCCTGCACAACACGTCGAACAGCGGGTCTCACTACGACCAGACGTACGGGACCACGCGGAATGGCGTCCGCACGACCTGTCCCCCGAACGCCAACTACCGGCTGCAAATCCCGTGGGAAGGGAGTACTCGACTTCTGGACCCGGGCGCGTGCCGGACGTGGAGCACCACGGGGCCGAAGACGGTCGGCGTGTTCAAGGCCGACCCCACGCCCATGCCCGACCCCACGCCCACGCCCGACCCCACGCCCACGCCCGACCCCACGCCCACGCCCGACCCCACGCCCACGCCCCCTCCGCCGCCCAGCGGCGAGTGGCCTGACGCCTCGAACACGGGGTACTCCGGATCGCTCACCACGCGCTCTGGTTACCGCGTGACGACGGCTGGCGCCGTCCTGGAGAACCAGCACTTCACCTCTACCCTGGTCATCGCCGCCGCGAATGTGACGGTGCGCAACTGCCGGGTCGACGCCGAGTTCTTCGGGATCGAAGTCGAGTCCGGCGGCGACGGGCTGACCGTGGAGAACTGCACCATCACTGGTGGTGGGGACTCGGGCATCGCGTCTACCCAGGCGGACGACGTCACCATCCAGCGCAACAACATCTCCGGCGGTGCGGACGGCATGAAGATCGCCGGGACGGACGTCCTCGTTGAGGACAACTACATCCACGATCTTGCCGGTTGCCCTTCGTGCCACAACGACGGCATCCAGAGCTACGGCAATGGAACCCGGCTGGTGTTCCGCCACAACTACATCGCGGCGCGCGACACCAGCGCCCTCGCGATGTTCCAGGGGCAGCACACGTGGAATGACGTTCTCGTGGAGAACAACTACCTCACCGGGGCTGGTTACCTTCTGTACGCCCCCGGAACCAGCGGTACCACTATCCGGGTCTTGGGCAATACGTTCGGCACCTGGGGCTGGGGTCCCGTGTCTGACTGGGTGAGCAAGCCCGGCAATGTGTGGTCCGGCAATGTGACCACTTCCGGCGCACCTGTCAATCCGTAAGGAGTTGGCGGATTCAATCGGTGGTTGCAACACCGGTTGTGTCGGCCAAGAGTAGTTTGCTCATTGCTTCGTAGGGTGTGTGCCAGTCCAGGACCTTGCGGGGTCGTTCGTTCATCACCAGGGCGACGTCCGCGAGGTCCTGGGCTGTGTGGACCCTCAGGTCGGTGCCCTTGGGGAAGTGCTGACGCAGCAGCCCGTTGGTGTTCTCGTTCGTGCCGCGTTGCCAGGGTGAGTGCGGGTCGCAGAACCACAGGTCCAGGTCCGGGACGATCTGGATGCCGGCGAACGGCGTCATCTCTCGTCTTTGGTCCCAGGTCAGCGAGCTGCGCAGGTGGGCGGGTAGCTGGGTGATCTGTTCGCGCATCGCGGCGGCGACCCGCTGCGCGCCGTGTCCGTCGGGCAGGTGCAGCAGCATCAGGTACCGCGTCTGACGTTCGACCAGGGTCCCGATCGCGGACCCGTTGCGGGTGCCGGTGATCAGGTCGCCTTCCCAGTGCCCGGGCACCGCCCGGTCGGTGACCTCGGCCGGCCGGGCACTGATCAAGACCTCGGGCGTCAACGCGTGCGGGCGCCCGGCCTGGCTGGCCCGGGTGATCGCCTGGGGGCGGCGGACCGCGCGCCCAGTGCGCAACGCGGTATGCAGCTCCTTGCGCAGTGGCTGGCGTTCGTCGTCGGCCTCGCCTCCGTCGACGTCGAAGCCCTGATCTGGGCCGCCCGTGGCGTCGCGATGGGTCAGGCGTCCGCGACCGTTCGTTGGGTCGCCGACGAGGTCACCGGGACGATCACCGAGGACGGCGCCGCGACCGTGCTGGCCTCGCTGGCCAGCCCGAGACTAGCTCGCGCCGACCACGGCACGCGCGATGTCGTCGATGTCGGCCGGGCGTACCCGGCAGCATCCGCCCACGATCCGCGCCCCGTCGGCGACCCACTGTTGCGCTTGCCGCGCGGAGTGCTGCGACGTGCCCACCCAGGTGCGCCGCTGGGCGTCCCAATCCTCGCCGCTGTTCGGGTAGACGATCACCGGCTTCCCGGTGACGTCGCGGGCGGTCGCGATCGCCGCCGACACGTCGGAGGGAGCGCAGCAGTTGACGCCCACCGCAACGACTTCGGCCACATCCCCTGCGAGCGCGAATGCCTCGGCCAGCGGTTGCCCGGCGCGGGTGCGGTCGCCGTCGATGCTGTAGGTCAGCCACACGGGGATACCGATCCCGGAGATCGCGGTCATGAGCGCTTCGGCCTCGTCCATGTCCGGGATGGTCTCGAGCGCAAGCAGGTCCGGCCCCGCGTCGGCCAGGACCTCCAGGCGGGGCCGATGCCACGCTGCCAGGTCGGCCACGCTCAGCCCGTAGCGGCCTCGGTACTCCGACCCGTCGGCGAGCGCCGCGCCGTAGGGGCCGACCGACGCCGCCACCCAGCGCTCCCGCCCGTCCCCGGCCATCTCATCGCGGGCAGCCTGGGCCAGCTCGACACTGCGCCGCAGGAGCCGCACGGCGTCGTCCCGACCGATGCCGCGCGCCGCGAACGCGTCGAACGACGCCTGGTAGCTCGCCGTCGTCGCGATCACGGCCCCGGCCCGAAAGAACGCCAGGTGAGCGGCCTTGATCTCGCTGGGGGCGTCGAGCAGCAACCGCGCCGACCACAAATGGTCTGAGAGATCATGCCCGCGCGCCTCGAGCTCGGTCGCCAGGCCGCCATCGGTGATCAGGACAGGGCCGTTCGGTTCGAGGAACACCACGACGTGACTCTAGTCCCCGCGCGCTCCCACACTCAGCGCAACGTCGGCCCTTCCACGTCCACGGGCCCGGGTGCGACGGGGTGCTCGATCTGCAGGTTGAGGGTGCTGCGCGAGGTCGGGATCACAGCGAGCTGGGCCCCGCTGCCGCTCGTGTCGATGGCGCGCACGTGCAGGTGCCCGTCCTTGAGGCGGATCGCGAACTGGTCGGCCCCGGCGACGAAGCGCACCTCGCTGTCGTCAGTGATCACGGTGGGGCCTGTGGGCAAGGTCTTCGGCATGGGTACAGCATGCCTGGCGCGGCGAGCGGGGCCCGTCGACGCCCACCGTATGACACGAGTGGTCCCTGCCTACCTGAGCAGCTGGTCTGCGGCGACCGACAGCCGCACCTCGTCGCCGGCGACCCCTGCGATCTGGGCCTGCGCCTGCTCGCTCAGACCTGTCGACCACGTCCTCGCCCTTGTCGGCACTTCTTGTGCCGCGTCCTCTCAACTCGCGGGCCGATTCCACCGTGTCACCTGGGGCGTTCGCTCGCACCACGCACCGCGGCCGCGGAGCCCACACCGGCGATGCTGGCGCACCTCAAAGTGCCTTTTGTAAGGCCTGTCTCACTCACTCATGATGTTGTTACGCACTACTAGTGAGGTGAGGCGAAGATGGTTGAGCAACTGACCCATCCCGAAGGGTCGAAGGTCGTCATCGAGATGTGGGCGGACTTGGGCTGCCCCTGGTGCTACGTCGGCAAGCACCGGCTGCAGGCCGCGATCGCGCAACGTCCGGACGCAGATCGGTTCGAGATCGTCATGCGGTCGTTCGAGCTGGACCCGGGCGCACCGACGGAGCCGGAGAAGAACGAGACGAGCTACATCCGGACTCACGGCGGCACAGCCGCCCACGTCCACCAGGCCGAGCGCCAGATGCAGGTGATCGCACGCAAGGAGGGGCTCGAGTACACGCCGGACCGCATGAACGCCAACACGTTCGACCTGCACCGTGTGGTCCAGTACGCCAACGAGCAGGGCCGCGGGTCCGAGTTCTTCTCCACCGTCCAGGATGGCTTCTTCACCGGCGTCCTCGACATCCACGCCCCGGACGCCCTCGCATGGGTCGCGGAACTGGTCGGGCTGGACGGGCGGCGAGTCCGCGAGATCCTCGCGAGCGACGAGTACGCCGACCGCGTGCGCGCCGACCGCGACGAGGCGACCCGGCTGGGTGCGGGCGGCGTCCCGTTCGTCGTCGTCGACCGCAAGGTGGGCGCCCGGGGCGCACAGAAGGTCCCTGCCTACGGCCGGTTGCTGGACCAGGTGGCCGGGCCGGTGGCGAGTGAGCGTGCCTCGTGAGCGACGCAAAGGACGAGCTCCAGATCGTGGCCGAAACCCCCAGCGGGTGGTGCGATCCGGTGACCGGGACGTGCTACATCGACACCGGCGATGAGGCAGCGACCGCCCCCAAACCACTTCTTGAAGGGAACCTAGACATGTCGTACCTGCTCCACATCGACTCCTCGTCGCTCGCTGAGGCCTCGATCTCCCGCCAGGTCGCCCAGTCCTTCCGCGAAGGCTGGGACGGCAAGGTCGTCTACCGTGACCTCGCCGCAGCGCCCGTGCCCCATCTCAATGCTGCCGGCATCACAGCCCGCATCACCGATCCCGCCCAGCACACCTACGAGCAGGCTGCCGAAGCCGCGTTGCAGGACGAGCTCATCGAGGAGTTCCTCGGCGCCAGCGCCTACCTGTTCACGGTGCCGATGTACAACTTGTCGATGCCGTCGGTGTTCAAGGCCTGGCTCGACCAGGTCATGGTCTTCGGTCGCACCTTCAAGCCAGCCCCGGCTGCCGGACGGCCGGCGGTGCTGATCTCCGCCCGAGGCGGCAGCTACGCTCCCGGCGCCCCCAACCACGGCCTCGACTACGTCGTGCCCGCGACTGAGGCGGTGCTCGGACGACCGGATCAGCTGGGGCTCGATGTCGCCACCGTGGTCCCCGAGCTGACCATGGCACCCCACTCACCGACCCTGGCGGAGCTTCTCCCGAAGCACGAGGCATCCATGACCGACGCTCACGACCGTGCCCGTCAGCTCGCCGCGACGATGGCCACCGCTGCCGCCGCCTGACATCCCGCAGGTCTGCGACCAAGCGGTCCTGGTGCGGTCGCGGAGATCCGCCGAGGTTGAGGTGTGGCAAGCCTGCCGTCGTCAACTCCTCGATCGCACCAGTGACCATCGCATGCGAAACATTGCTGCCTACGGCGACACGGAGCCTTGAGCCACAGCCTGGTCGAGCGAGGTCGGACATGACTGCGCGTCCGGGTACGTAGCGAGATGGATCAGCAGGTCGAGCCGACGCCCCGCATCCTGCAACACGGCGGTCTTCGCTTGGATCTGGGCACGCTCGTCGACCAAGCGAGTCAACAGCTCCGGGCCGACCCGGCGGGCATCGATGGCGGGCAGGAGAGTCACGATCAGACGACTACCGAGGCCGGCCGTGTAGAGCTCCTGGATGAGCCGCACACGATCCGCGGCCGACTCCTCGTAGACACGTTGACCGCTGGTCGTGCGCTGGGAACGCAGCAGGCCCTGCTCCTCGTAGTAACGCAGGGCGCGCGTGCTGACTCCGGCCTTGTCGGCCAGCTCCCCGATGCGCATCGTGACTCCTCTCACTCGTGGCGGCGCCCAAAGGGACTTGCCCTTGACGTCAACGTCAAGTCCTAGCGTAAGCGGCGCACGGGAGGCGTGGACCTCCCCCACGAAGGGAATCATCATGGACATTGCCGGATCCACCGCTCTCGTGACCGGTGCCAATCGCGGAATCGGTCGGCGCTTCGTCGACGAGCTGCTGGCTCGGGGCGCCAAGACGGTCTACGCCGCCGCTCGTCGCCCAGAGCTGGTCGACGCCTCCGACCCGCGGATCAGGCCGCTTCACCTTGACCTGCTGGACGAGAGATCGATCGCGGATGCCGCCGAAGCGGCGCAGGACGTCGCACTCTTGGTCAACAACGCGGGAATCGCGACCGGAGCGCAGCTTCTGACCGACGACCTGGACAAGGTCCGGCAGGACCTGGAAACTCACCTGTTCGGAACGCTCCGGGTCATCCGCGCCTTCACCCCCCACCTCACCGCCAACGGAACCGGAGCGATCGTGAACGTCCTGTCCGTGCTGTCATGGGTCGCCACCCCTCAAGGATCGGGCTCCTACTCCGTGGCGAAGGCCGCCGAGTGGAACATGACCAACGGCGTACGCGTCGAGCTCGCGGCTCAGGACATCCTCGTCCAGGGGGTGCACCTGGGTGCCGCCGACACGGACATGATGGCGGGACGCGATGCCCCGAAGATCGACCCGGTCGATGTGGCACGAGCCAGCCTGGACGGCGTTCAGGCCGGGGCCATCGAGGTGCTGGTCGACGACTCCAGCCGCTTCGTCAAGGCCGCTCTCTCGGCTGACCCCGCGCAGCTCTACGGCGTGCCGTCCGGGATCTGAGCCATCCCGCCAGATGCGCGCGACGCACCGGCGGGGGCCAGGTAGTCGAGACCACCGCCAGCGCCCTGTACCGATACTTGACCGGCAGACCTCAGAGATCGGGGTTCCGCAGCGGCCGAGGCTAAGGTTGTCGATGTGACCGCAACTGTCGCTGCCGGACGTCTCACCCCCGCCCCGCAGCCGCCCCCGGAAGACGGGCGAGCAGGGACACGCTCCTGACCCCGTAGATGTCTGTGGCGCTGCGGGCCCGCCTGGAGATGAACTGGTAGTTGTTCGTCCGGACCTCCCGCACGGAGAAGCCCGCCGCCGCGATCGCGCCCTGGTACACCTCCTCCTGGGTCGCGCCTCCGATGCACGAGGCCCACAGATCGATGTCGCAGACGATCTGTTCGGTAAAGGGCCGCTCGGTCACGATGTCGGCGAGGGCCAGGCGGCCGCCGGGCCGAAGCACGCGTGCGGCCTCGGCGAAGACCCGCGGCTTGTCCGGCGCGAGGTTGATGACGCCGTTGGAGATGACGACGTCGAACGTCTCGTCGGGGAACGGGAGCTCGTCGATGTGCCCGAGCGTGAAGTCGACAGTGAGGAAGCCTCCCTCGGTGCGGAGCCGCTCGGCCTTGTCGAGCTGGGCCGCCGTCATGTCGATCCCGGTCACGCGTCCGTGCCCGCCGACGGCCAGAGCCGTGGCGAAGCTGTCCATGCCGGACCCGGAGCCGAGGTCGAGCACCCTGTCGCCGTCCTGGAAGCCGGCGAGATCGAGGAAGTATCCGACACCGGCGAACGACTCGACCGCCCCGGACGGGACCCGATCGAGGATCGAGGACGGATAGCCGAGGCGCTCGGCCAGCGAGCGTCCCATCTCGAAGTGGTAGTGGCCGCCGGGGTTCTCGGCCACGGCCTGGTACATGGCCTTGACCTTGTCCTCCAGCCCGCGGCGGTCGACCGTGACGGTGGTCATGAGCTCACCAGCTCGGTCCGGTGGCCGACGACCTCGAGGGTGCTGACCACGGGGGTCGGGTTGGCGAGCACGTCCCGTACGGGTGAGGTGTCCTGGACGTACCGGAAGAGCTCCTCGAGGTCCTCCGCCGGGGTGTTCGGGCTCGACACTCGCGCCCGGGCCCGGATCTCCGTGAATCCCGCCCGGGGGCCGTCGAGACCGAGGAACCGCCGCACGTCGAAGTCGCCCTCGATCTCGTACTCCATCGAGGAGATCTCGATCCCGCGGGCCGCGGCGTTGGCGACGTAGCCGACGGAGTAGCAGAAGGCGAGTGCCTGCAGCAGCAGCTCGACGGCGTTCGGGCCGGCGTTCTCGCCCAGCAGCACCGGCGGCTCGTCGCCCTCCAGGACGAACGCCCGCGTGCGGGTGGTGTCCTCCGCTCCGGCGTGGATGAACCGCCCGATCTCCCCCGTGCTGTGGGTGCCCTGCTCCCACACGCTCCTGGCCCGCCACGTGAACGCGGCCAGCCCCTCGTCGTCCTTGATCGCGTTGATCGTTCCCATGAGCTGGTCGACGTCGATCCCGTTGCGCACTGTGCCGGTGGCCATGGCAACGCACCTCCTTGTGCCGGTTGCGGTCCTGGTGACCGCATCTATTGACGACGCTAGGAGCGGTGCGTTCCTCCGGCGTTCCTCGCCGGAGGCGGTGACCGAGCGGGGCGGACGACGTCGGGGCGCGTCAGGCGGCCGCGGCCAGCCGGCACCGCTCGGCGTCGAGACGCTGCCCGGCCCGGTCGAAGGTGGCCGCCGCCCGCTCGAGCAGCCGGGCCGCTGCGTCGGCGTCGCCCTCCGCGGCCGCGACGGCGGACCGCGCCTCCAGCACCGCCGCGTGCCATGCGCCACCCGTCCAGTGGGCCGACACCTCCTCGGCCCGCCGCAGGTAGCCGCGGGCCCGGTCCAGATCGTTCGTCCGGGCGGCAGCCATCGCCGCGGCGACGAAGAAGCCCATGGCGCAGGGCTCGCACAGCAGCTGGTCGCTCATCTGGGCCTCGGCCCGGTCGACTACCGTCATCGCCCGACGGGGATCCCGCTGCGCCTGCACCATGGTGCCGTACACCTTTCCGAGGAGATGCCGCTCCAGGGTCGAACCCTGCGCGGCCCGCTCGGCCTCCTCCAGGAGCGTCATCGCCCGCTGCGCGTCGCCGGCGGCGAGGGCCGTCTCGGCCAGCCGCTGGAGCGAGAGGGCCTGCCCCGCCGACGCCGCGACGACCTCGTGCAGGTGAGCCGCTCGCTCCAGGTGGTCCAGCGCCTCGTCCAGCCTGCCGCTGAGGAGCTCGGCCTCGCCCAGCAGGCACGTCGCGAAGGCCTCCCCACGCCCGGCGCCACTGCGCACGGCCGTGGCCCGCAGGTCGGAGGCGAAGTCGATCACGTCGTCGTAGGGCTGTTGCCCGTACAGGAGGTACTCGGCCAGGCACAGATGAGCGTCGAAGACGCTGCCGGCGACGGCCTCGGGGCGCCGCGCCGTGTCGGTCAGCTCGTAGCGGACCCGCTCCCGCCACTGGCCGCGGCTGTGCGCGACCAGGCCGAGGAGCTCGCTCGCCTCGCCCAGGCCGGCCGCGTGCCCGGCCGCCATCGCGAGGTCGCGCGCCGCCCAGGCCGCCTGCTCGGCTGCGTCGACCGACCCACCCGCCCACGTCACGAGCCCGCGTACCACCGCGGCGGCGATCTGGTCCTCCGCGGTGACGGGCTGCACGTGATCCACCGTGTGCCCGGCCCCCTCGATGTCCCCCGTCGCGAGCTGGGCGCGTGCCTTCATGAGTGACAGCCGGGGGCGGGACTCGGCCGGCGCGGTTGCCACCGCGACGTCGTACGCGGTGACCGCGGCCGGGTCGCCCGTGACGTAGAGCAGGTCGGCGCGGAGCGCGAGCAGCCGGGCGAGGTCCTCGGCGACGGTCGCCCGCGCGCTCGCATCGGTCGCGAAGCGGAGGGCGTCCGCGTAGGCGCCGAGGGAGGCTGCCTGCACCGCTGCCTTTTCCAGCCACGGGAGGGAGGCGTCCGCCTGGCCGGCCTCGGCAAGGTGGTGGGCCACGCGTGCGGGGTCGGAACCCGTCACGCCGAGCCGCTCCGCCATCTCGGCGTGGATCCGCCGCCGCCGGTGGCGCGGGAGCGAACGCTCCAGCGCGCGTCTCAGGAGGGTGTGCCGGAACCGGTACCCGGTCCCGTGCTCGTCGATGACGCCCGCGAGGATCGCCTCGTCGAGGTACCCGAAGGCCGTGACGTCATCGATGCCGACGACGGCGGTGAACTCGTCCGCGGTGAACCGGTCCCCGGTGACCGCCACCCGCTGCAAGGCCTCGCGGACCGGCTGGGCCACGCGTTCGAGCCGGACCGTGAGCACCTCGTAGAGGCGATCGGGGATCGTGATGCTCCCGTCGGCGTCGGTGGCGGCGGCCAGCTCCTCGCAGTAGAACGGGTTCCCCTCACCCAGCTGCCAGATCGACTCGACCGTCGCCTTCGACGCGCGGCCGGCCGACGCCGCCAAGACCAGCTTCGCCACCTCGTCCGGAGCGAGCCGGCCGAGCCGCAGGTCCGTGCAGCGAGGCCCGGCGAGCAGCGTCGACCGGAGGACGGCGAGCTCCGGCACCAGAGTCTCCGAACGCTGGCTGAGCACGAGCAGGACCGGGTGGTACGGCGCGATCCGGCCGAGGTAGGTGAGGAGCTGGAGCGAGGAGTCGTCGGCGAGGTGCACGTCCTCGAGGACGAGCAGCAGGCCGTGCTCGGCCGCGGCGGCGGTCACGGTCCGGGCAACCGAGGAGAACATGCGCTGCCGCTCGACCCCGGGCGTCGACGCCTCCAGCCACGGCAGCCCCGATGCTTCGCCGGCGGGCATGACGAGCCGCTCCCTCGCGTCCTGCCCGAGCGCATCCCCGAGGCCGGGCTGCTCGGCGAAGGCGGCGTCAAGGGTCGTCAGGATCGCCGCGAACGGCGACGACGCTTCCTCCGCGGCACCGACGACGACGGCCGCGCCGTCGGCCCGTGCCACCCGGGCCAGCTCCTCGCAGAGCCGGGTCTTGCCGATCCCCGCCTCACCGGAGACCAGGACGACCCCGCCGCGGCCGTCCCGGGCCTCGTCCCACCGGCCGAGCGCGCGCTCGATCTCCGTCTCGCGGCCGACCAGTGGCGTCGGGGCGACCGGGAGCGCCGGCGGCGCCTTCTTGATCTCGCTCCACAGGGCGATCGTCTCCGGGCTGGGCCGCACACCGAGCTCACGGAGGAGCAGGTCCTGGAGCCGGTCGAACGCCCGCACGGCTGCGTGCCGGTTCCCGCGCTCCAACCACATCCGCATCAGGCCGCGGTGCGCCTCCTCGTCCAGCGGCTCCTCCTCGGCCAGTCGTTCCCACATCCCCAGTCGCCGCAGCCCCTCCAGATGCTTCAGGCGCAGGCGCTCGCGAGGCCCGGCGGCCCACTCCGCGTACGGGTCGTCGGGCAGCAGATCGCCTGCGTAGAGCCCGAGCGCGGCACGCCAGGCGGCGTCGTCCTGGGTTCTGGCGGCGGCGTCGGCGGCACGTTCGAACTCCTCGGCGTCGACCTCGAGGTCACCCCCAGGGGCGAGAGCGACGGCGCGGTCGCTCAGCACGACGGCGTCGGCGGCCCCCAGGACGGCCCGGGCGAAGTGCGCGGCCTTGCGCAGGTTCGCGGCACCCGCCTGCGGGGACAGGTCCGGCCAAAGGAGGTCGATCACCTGGTCGGTGGCAAGCCGGTGGTTTCGTGCCAGGGCGAGGATCTTGACCAGCTCGAGCGCGCGACGGTGCCGCCACGCGCCGCCCGGTATCTCCCGTCCGCGCACTGTGACGCCAAATCTGCCAAGCAGGGCCACGCTGCACCGCACCTTCGAAGCGTAGCTCTGCGCGTACCTGGCGCTGGGTCGCGCCAGACCCGGTAGATGCCCACGGCCCGGCCGCGCCACGCGGGGTGGGCGACGTCGCCGATCACCGCCAGCTGGAGGGGACCGCCCGTGGACGGGCGGTTCACGCCCCAGCCTGCAACGGGCGGCCGGTAGCTGCGGCCCAGTCATCGGACCCGCCGGAGAGGACGCGGACATTGGAGTGTCCGGCGTGCTCGAGGATGCTGGCCGCGCTCATGGCGCGTTCGCCGTGACCGCACATCACTACCAGTGGCCCGCCGGGCACTTCGGTGACCCGGCCGGGTAGCGCTCCGAGTTCGAGGTTGCGGGCTCCGGGCACGTGGCCGCCGGTGAATTCCGTGCCCTGACGGACGTCGAGCACGGCAACGTCCGGCTCGTCGGCCAGCTGCCGGACGTCGATCAGGGCAGTGGTGGTCGGCTGTCCGGCCTGGGTCCACGCCGCCATGCCTCCGGCAAGCTCCCCGGCCAGGGTGTCGAAGCCGATGTTGGCGGCGCCCCAGACGACGTCCTCCACGTCCTGGTCGGGGTCCCGGACGATGATCACCGGCCGGTCGGGGTCGGCCAGCCACCCCAGCCAGGTGGAGAAGACTGGGCGCAGCGTGATCGAGAGCGAGCCGGGGACGTGGCCGGCGCCGAAGTCGGCGGCTTCCCGCACGTCGACGACCTGCGCGTCCGCATCGATCAGTTCCCGCACCTGCTCGACGGAGAGGGGCTCCAGCGGTGGCGTGCTGCCAAGGACGGTCGGGCCATGGTGGTTGATCGCTCCTAGGCGCAGGAAGTAGTCGGGGAAGGTGCCCAGCGATCCCAGGAGGGCATCGACGAATGTGTCCTCGTCCGGGACCTGGAGTAGCGGGTTGGTGGTTCGTTCCTGACCGATCGTGCTCACCCGCAGCCCGCCGGTGGCGGACGAGCAGAAGGAACCGGCACCGTGGGTGGGCCACACCGGGGTCTCGTCGGGCAGCTCCATCAGTCGTTGCAGCGAGTGGTATTGCGCCCGTGCGAGCGGCACCGTCTGGTCCGGACTGATCAGATCGGTGCGCCCGGCGGTACCGACCATCAGCGAACCTCCCGTGAACACCCCCGCGACCCGTTCGCCGTCCAGCAGCAGGTAGGACAGGTGCTCGGGGGAGTGCCCGGGCGTGTGTATCGCCTGCAGAGTCAACGCGCCGACCGCCACGGTGTCCCCGTCGCTCAACCCGGTGACCTGGAAGCCCCGCGGCCCGATCTCGGGAGCCAGCACGCTCGCGCCCTCGACGCCGGCCAGTTCCCGGACCCCGGAGATGAAGTCGGCGTGCAGGTGGGTCTCCACTGCCCAGGTGATGTGCAGCCCGCGCCGGTGAGCCACGGCGCGGACCTGCCGCAGGTCCCGCTCGGGGTCGACCACCACGGCGCGCCCGTCGCCGATGTCGAGCAGGTAGGTCGAGTTGCCCAGCCCTTCATCGATGACCGGGATCAGGTCGAACCAGCCCATCGCCACTCACCACTCCCTCGTTCCGAGGTTGCCGAGCACCGGGGACACGGACGGCCGGCTAGCTGGCCGATCGTCTTGTCCGCCAAACGCTGGGCGACTGTCCATTGGCCTGCTTGAACGCTCGGCTGAACGCTTCCTCGGACTCATACTCGATGCGCCTGGCGATCGCGGCGACCGTCATTTCGGTGGTGGCGAGCAGGTCCTGAGCGATGCGCATGCGCCACTCGTTGACGTAGCGGATCGGCGACAGGCCAAGGACCTCGCGGAAGCGAGCGTCGAGCGATGACCGCGAGACAGCCGTTTCCCTGGCGAGGTCCTCGACGGTCCACCGGCGTCCAGGTTGCCCGTGGATGGCCTTCATCGCGGGGGCGAGCACTGGGTCACGCACGGCCGCGAGCCAGCCCCGGTCAGCCCCGGGCGCGGTCGACAGGTAGAGGCGCAGCACCTCGATGATCAGCATCTCGGGCAGCTTCGTCCGTCTGATCCCCCCGCTACCGGGAGCTTGCTCGAGGGCGTAGGCGATGCTGGCGTCGAACCACGATCGCGCAGGGCCGTCCGTAGCACGTACGACGAACGCGTGAGGGAATGCCTTCAAGTCAGGGTCGAACAGCGGGTCCTCGGAGTAGAGGCACCCGCACACGATGTCCGTCCGGGAGCCGCCCTCGCCGTGGCGGAGCGTCGGCATCTCGTGCCAGGGCGGCGGGGGGACGACGGTCATGACCGACGCGGGCTCGACCGGGTCCTCACCACCGACAAGGAATTGGTCGCCGTACGGGAGCACGATCACTTCGCCGGCGTTGGCCCAGGTGCGCTCGCCGTCGGGGGTCGAAACCCAGCAGCGCCCCGATGCCACGACGTGGAACAGGACCAGGCGCTCGGCGCCCGGATGCATCATCGCGGCGAACATGGGGCCACCCAGGTCGGACAACGCCCAGCGTTCGGTGAACTCGCAGCGCATGAAGAGGGCGCCCTCGAGGCGGATGCGCTCGAGCGCGTCGTTCAGCGGCTCGACGGGAGCGCTTGCGCCCTCGGTCATCGCCCGACCAACTTCGGCGTCTTCATCAGGTCTTTCGGCTTAGCCGTCATGGCCAGCGGCGGACCTCGCCACCAGAATCGACTGTGTCATCAGTTGCGTGAAGACGCCATCTGGAGGTGCATCGAGATGACCAGCATGACTGCGGGATTGTGGAAGCAGCACAGCGGCAACCCCGTCGAGAACTACGAGCGGTACTTCGTCCCGACGATCGGAACCGCCTGGGCCAGCGCCCTGCTCGAAGCGACCGACCTGCGCGCCGGTGAGCGGGTGCTCGACATCGCATGCGGCACCGGTGTCGTGGCTCGCCGCGCCGCCGACCAGGTCGGGCCGAGCGGATCGGTGGCCGGTCTCGACCTCAGCCCCGGCATGCTGGAGATCGCGCGCGCGAGCAGTGCCGAGATCGACTGGCACGAGGGGGACGCCGCAGCGCTGCCACTGCCCGATGGCGCCTTCGACGTCGTCGTCAGTTCACTCGGCATGCAGTTCGTTGAAGACAAGCAATCGGCCCTTCGCGAGATGCACCGCGTCCTCGCACCCGGCGGGCGTGTCGCCATCGCAACGGGCGGCCCGACTCCGCCGCTGTTCGCGGTCCTCGAGCAGGCGCTCGCGCGGCACGTGTCGCCCGAAGTGGCGGGCTTCATGCGCGCAGTGTTCTCGCTGTACGACCCGGAGCAGCTCCAGGCCCTGGCGACCGACGCCGGGTTCGACGACATCGACGTCCGGTCGAAAGTGTTGACGGTTATCCTGCCCGCCCCAGCAGAGTTTCTTTGGCAGTACGTCCACAGCACCCCCCTGGTCGCCGCGATCGCGCCGCTCGACGACGCGAGGCTGGCCGCACTGGAGCACGACGTCGTGGCCGGATGGCAGTCCTTCGTCCGGAGCGGGGAGTTGGTGTTCGATGGGAACGCCGTCCTCACGACGGCGAGGCGGCGCAACGGGTAGAACTCCCTCTCAGCAACGGCACGGCTGCGAGTCTGCCGCTGTCGGAGCGCTAGCGTCCGGCCACACCGCGATTCGGGTGACCCGACCGCCCAACCCCGCGTCCGTAGGTGGGCCTGAGGCCGGGTCGGACCCGGCTCGGTCAGCGGGGCACCGCCTGAGCCGCGTGAGGAGGCTTGGTCGTCCTCGCCGGCTTCCCCAACAACATCGTCACGGACATTGCGCTGGCCCGGTGCCAGGCGGCGCGTTCAAGGTTGACTGAAAGGACGGCTGCCAGAGCACCATGCCCTCGCTCATGCCGGTCGTGTGACATCGACTGCCGAACTGCCGAGCCGATCAGGGGGTGCGTGAACGCGTAAGTCGAAACCAGCCACGCCACAGCCGGTCTCACCCGCAAAGACCGCCTCGCCATGGCACGCGGCACATAACGACAGTCCACGACAGCAAAGCGGCGTGGGCACCTGGGCGTCCACGCCGCTTTGCTGGTTGCCGCCTAGGCGGAGGTTCTGGTCACGGTCGTGCCGGTCTTGGTGATCGTGTAGTCGATCGTGCCGCCGCCCCAGAAGTGGAAGGTGAGGGTGACGGGTTCGCCGTCCCTGACCTCGTTGAAGAAGTCAGGGGTGAGGCTGATCGTGCCCGCATCGTAGTCGGGCCGGTAGGTCGCCCAGAACTCCTTGTAGGAGGTCCACGTGTGGGGTCCGGCGTTGGTGCCGTCGGCATACTTGGCCTCCATCGTGGCGACCTGGTCGCCGTTGAACTCGGTCGGAATCGCGAAGCACGAGGAGTTGCAGGGCTCCCACCCGGACCAAGGTGCGCCGTCCATGGTCCCGGACGCGTCCGAGAGCTGCGCCTTGTCGTAGGTGATGATGTGGATCGCCCAAGGCAGGCCGTCCGAGAAGCGGGCTTCGATGGTCGCGTTGGTGCCATAGGCGCGGTCGCCCGCGAGACGGGTGAGCGCGGCGGCGGTCAGGGTGAGCGTGTCACCGGAGACGGTGTAGTCAGCGCCCTCGGTAAGTGCGGTGTCCCCCTGCCACAGGCCCTCGAAGTCAAGGCCGTTGCGGTTGAGGGTGAGCGACTCGTCCGCGATGGCCCCGGCCTTCTCGAGGTAGATCGAGTCGAACGAGGCGGTGCCCGAAAGCGTCGTAAAACCTGAGTCCATGTACGCCTTCAGGAGCGGGTCGCGCCATTCCAGGGTGTGGCGGTTGAGGTACGAGCCGGCGTCCCACAGCATCAAGGTCAGCTGCTCTTCGACGGCCTGGTGCGCGGTGGCCTGGAAGAACTTCAGCAATTCGCCGTACTGCGGCGAGTTGGGCACGGTGCCGCGGGTGTAGTCGTAGCCGAGGACACCCCACTCCCCGACGATGACCGGCACGCCGTTGTCGACGAAGGTGTCATTGGTGCGCTGGAAGGTGTTCTCGAGGTCCTGCTGGGTCGCCTCGTCGTAGGTGGTGACCCCGGCGACGTTGACGCTGAAGGGATAGAACCCGTAGAAGTGGACGGTCGCGGCGATCATGTCGTCGTCGAGCTCGTCGATGGTGGCCTTGAGCGCGTCCAGGTGCGGCTGCTCGGAGTTGGTGACCCACGTCGGCAGCACCAGGAGCCGGTCCGAGTTCTTCCCGCCGGTGGCGCGGACGGTCTCGTAGAAGTTGACGTTGAGCGTGGCGGTGTGGGCGTCCTGGTTGGCCACGTCAGTGGGGAACTGCGGTTCGTTGATGCTCTCGAAGGACAGCTCGGACGGGTAGTCCTTGAACCGCTCGGCGATCTGGCCCCACATCGCGTTGAACTTCGCCAGCACGTTCTCGCGGTCGTCCGGCAGCTCCTTGGTGAACATCTGGTCGTGGATGTTGACCAGCACTTGGAGGTCGTTCGCGATCGCCCAGTCGACGACCTGCGCGACACGCTCCATGCGCTCGGGGGCGATCGTGTAGTCCGGTCCCGGGCCGGTGTGCTCGTAATCCCAGGCCACCGGGAGGCGGATCGAGTTGTAGCCCTCGGCTTTGATGGTCTGGAGGAGTTCCTCGGTGATCAGCGGGTTGCCCCAGGCGGTCTCACCGCCGGTACCGCCGAAGGCGTCGAGGCTGTTGCCGACGTTCCAGCCCGGCTGCATGGCCGCGACCTGCTCCATAGCCGTGACCGCGTGGTCCGGCGGGGACGAACGGCGCTCGGGTGTCGTCTGCGCGCCGGCGGGGCCGGCGAGGCTCGCCGACAGTGCCAGTCCGGCCGCCAGGGCTGCGAACTTCTTCCAAGGGGGTCTCTTCACGGTATGCCCTTCTTCGCGCACATGTGGCGCTCGAAAAGGGGTGGCTGGCTCCCCGTCGAGCGCGCCTCGGGTGATGCAGCGCCCCGTTGAAGCGCTTCGACAAACGTAGGGTGGAGATGGCGGGGATGCAAGCCCCAACCCCGAGCCAATCGTGCAGAAGTTGCCTGGTCTGGCTAGTGTCGGGTGTCGGCTGGCGTCGTCGGCATTCGTCGAAGCGTTTCGAGGGAGTTGAATGACGGCGGCGCGACCTGGACCAAGTTCGCGAGCCCTGGCACCGTTGATGCATAGACGTATTTCAATCGAGAGCGGAGTGGCAAATGACATCGCAAGCCCCGTTGCATCGTGACGAGGATCCGGTCTTCGAGTGGGCCCTCCCCGGGCTCCACCTGAAGTTCGACCACCGCGACGACCGGCCCGTGCGGCTCGTGCGCCTCGCGACCGCACCCGAGGCGCCGTCAGCGGCCGCGCCCTGGGCGATCATCGACGTCATCACCGCCGGCGTCGAGCACCGCGCCAGCAACGACCAGGGCCTCCTCTACTCGAGTGCCGGGCAGCGGCTCCGCTACGCGGGCCACGAATCGGACGAGACCGAGCTGCGGATCCGCCAGCGTGCACCGGAGTTCGGCCTCGAGGTGCTCAGCGTCTTCCGCGTCGCTGGACCGGGCCTCCAGATCCGACACACCGTTCGCAACGTGGCCGACCGGAGTCTCGTACTGCTCTCGGTGAGCTCAGCGCTCGTGGCCGTGCCCGCCGACGGCGCGCACGACCTCCTCTGGGGCGAGAGCGAATGGCGGGCCGAGGGGCGCTGGCGGCAGCGCCCATTGAGCGAGCTGCTGCCCGACATCGATCCCGCGATGCACGGCGGCCAGCACCCGCGCGGGCTCTTCTCGCTGACCAGCCATGGGAGCTGGTCGACTGGATCCTTCCTGCCGACCGGGGTCCTCGCGGCCGAGACCGTCCCTTCGATCGCGTGGCAGGTCGAGACCAGCGCTAGCTGGCACTGGGAGGTGGCACAGACCGGGAGCACCGTGACGCTGGGCGTGCACGGCGCGACCGACAGGCACCACCAGTTCGCCGCGCGGCTGGCGCCGGGCGAGGAGTTCACCTCGGTGCCGGCAGGGCTCTGCGTCGCCGATGGCGGCCGGGACGCGGCCTTCGCGGCGCTCACCGGTTACCGGCGCGCGATCCGTGAGGTGCGCCCGGTCGACGCTCGGCTTCCGGTTGTCTACAACGACTACATGAACACGCTCATGGGCGAGCCGTCGACGGAGAAGCTACTACCGCTCATCGAGTCGGCGGCCGAGGCGGGCGCGGAGTACTTCTGCATCGACGCCGGGTGGTACGCCACGCCCGGCAGCGCCTGGTGGGTCGGCGCGGGCGAGTGGCTCGAGGCTCCCGAGCGGTTCACCGGCGGCTTGTTGTCGGTCATCGACGCCATCCGCGCCAACGGCATGCGGCCCGGGTTGTGGTTGGAGCCGGAGGCGGTCGGGTTCGAGTCGGCGATGGCGGAGCGGTTGCCGGAAGAGGCGTTCTTCCAGCGGTTCGGCGAGCGGGTGATCGTGGCGGGGAACTTCCAGCTCGACCTGCGGCATCCGGCGGCGCGCGCCCACTTGGACGAGACGGTGGACCGGCTGGTGGACGAGTTCGGGCTCGAGTTCATCAAGCTCGACTACAACAGGAACATAGGCGGCGGGACTGACGTGGACGCCGACGCGCCAGGGGCAGGGCTGCTCGGTCACACCCGAGCCTTCCGCGACTGGCTGCTCGGCGTGCACGCCCGGCATCCGGGAGTGCTGTTCGAGAACTGCGGTTCGGGTGCGCTGCGCATGGACTACAACCTCCTTTCGGTGGCGCATCTGCAGTCGACCTCAGACCAGGAGGACTTCCGGAAGTACGCGCCGATCGCGGCGGCGGCGCCTGCGAGCGTCCTTCCCGAGCAGGCGGGGAACTGGGCGTATCCGGCCGCGTCGATGGGTTTGGAGGAGACGGCGTTCGCGATGACGGCGGGCGTCATGGGCCGGTTGTACCTCTCCGGGTTCCTCAATGAGTTGAGCGCGGAGCAGTCCGACCTGGTGCGCGAAGCCATTGCGCTCCATAAGGACTGGCGGCACCGTATCGCCGGGTCGCATCCGGTGTGGCCGCTGGGACTTCCGGGCTGGGGGGACGAGGTGATCGCCCTGCAGCTCGACACCGGATCCGAGTCCCTGCTGGCGCTGTGGTCGCGCGGTGAGGCTGCAGAGGTCGCGCTGCCAGGGCTGCGCGGGCGGGACCTGAAGCAGGCCTACCCGGTCGCCTTGCCGGAGTGGACGATCCGCACCGACGGCGAGACGCCGGTCGTCGAGCTGCCGGCGGGGCCCGCCGCCAGGATCTTCACAGTGCAGCGGTGATCCAGGGTCCAAAGCCGGGCCGCCGGGAGCCTGCTGCGCGGTCATTCCGGCCAGCGGCAGGGTCGCTGCGGCGGCCCGGTCCACCGACTCGGGCGTGACCAGACGGTTCACACGGAGAAGTACTTGGCCTCCGGGTGGTGGAACACGAACGCGTCCGTCGACTGCTCCGGATGCAGCTGCAGCTCATCGGAGAGTGTCACCCCGACCCGCTCCGGCCGCAGCAGCTCCACCACCTTGCGCCGGTCCTCCATCTCCGGGCACGCGGGATACCCCAGCGAGAACCGCGCCCCGCGATACTCCAGCTTGAACATGCCCTCGACCCCGGCGGGCTCCTCCGAGGCGAACCCGAGCTCGGCCCGCACCCGCGCATGCCAGAACTCCGCCAGCGCCTCGGTGAGCTGCACCGACAGCCCGTGCAGCTCCATGTACTCCCGGTACTTGTTCGCCTCGAACAGCTTCGCCGTATGCGCCGACACCGAGTCCCCGACGGTCACGAGCTGCACCGGCAGCACGTCGAACCGCCCGGTCTCCTCGACCCACGACCGAGGGCGCACGAAGTCAGCCAGGCACAGGTGCCGGTCCCGCCGCTGCCGCGGGAAGTGGAACCGCAACCGTTCGGTCCCCACGGGACCACCGGACCCGCCGTCGGGCGCGCCGACTCCTGCCAGCTCGCCATGGTGCGCCACCACGACGTCGTCCCCCTCCGACCACACCGGGAAGTACCCGTACACGACCGTCGGGTCCATGATCTGGTCGGTCAGGATCCGGTCCAGCCACTCCGCGAGCCGCGGCCGCCCCTCGGTCTCGACGAGCTCCTCATAGGAAGCCCCGTCCTCCGAGCGCCCGGGCTTGAGCCCCCACTGCCCCATGAACGTCGCCCGCTCGTCCAGGAACGCGGCGTACTCGGAGAGCTGCACGCCCTTCACGATCCGCGTTCCCCAGAACGGCGGCTCGGGCACGGGATTGTCGGCAGCGACGTCGGACCGCGCGGGCAGGTCCTCGACGGCAGTCTGCGTCACCGTCACCACCGAGTGCCGCCGCTTCCGCAGCGCGGGCAGCCCGACGTCGTCCGGCGACGCACCCCGGGCAACCCGCACCAGCGGCTCCATCAGCCGCAGCCCCTCGAAGGCGTCCTTCGCGTACCGGACCACCCCGGGGAACGCCCCAGCCAGGTCGTCCTCCACGTAGGTCCGCGTCAGCGCAGCCCCGCCCAGCAGCACGGGCCACCGCTTGTCGTACCCGCGGGACGCGAGCTCCTCCAGGTTCTCCTTCATCACCACCGTCGACTTCACGAGCAGCCCCGACATGCCGATCACGTCGGCGTCGTGCTGGATCGCGGCGTCGATCATGGCGCCCACCGGCTGCTTGATGCCGATGTTCACCACCTTGTAGCCGTTGTTCGTCAGGATGATGTCCACGAGGTTCTTGCCGATGTCATGCACGTCGCCGCGCACGGTCGCCAGCACGATCGTGCCCTTGGTCTGGTCGCCCTCGACCTTCTCCATGTGCGGCTCCAGCAGCGCGACGGCGGCCTTCATCACCTCCGCCGACTGCAGCACGAACGGGAGCTGCATCTCGCCCTTGCCGAACAGCTCGCCCACCACCTTCATGCCCTCCAGCAGGTGGTCGTTGACGATGTCCAGCGCCTTCATCCCGGCGCCCAGCGCCTCCTCGATGTCGGGCTCCAGCCCCTTGCGGGCGCCGTCGATGATGCGCCGGGCGAGGCGCTCACCCACGGGCAGCCCCGCGAGCTCCGCGGCACGAGCATCCCGGATCGCCCCCGCGTCCACGCCCTCGAACAGGTCCAGCAGCTTGGACAGCGGGTCGTAGGTGAGGTTGCCGTCGGCGTCCCACTCGCGCCGGTCCCACACCAGGTCGAGCGCGGTCTGGCGCTGCTCGTCCGGGATGGAGGACAGCGGCAGGATCTTCGCCGCGTGCACGATCGCCGAGTCCAGACCCGCCTCGGTCGCCTCGTGCAGGAACACCGAGTTCAGCACGGCGCGCGCCGCCGGGTTCAGGCCGAACGACACGTTCGAGACGCCGAGCGTCGTGTGCACGCCGGGGTACGTGCGCGTGAGCTCGCGGATCGCCTCGATGGTCTCGATGGCGTCGCGCCGCGTCTCCTCCTGGCCGGTGGCGATCGGGAAGGTCAGGGTGTCGACGATGATGTCGTCCACGCGCATGCCCCAGTCGTTCACCAGGGTCTCGATCAGGCGGGTGGCTATCGCCACCTTCCCGGCGGTCGTCCGCGCCTGGCCCTCCTCGTCGATCGTCAGGGCGACGACGGCGGCCCCGTGCTCCACGACCGCCGGCATGATCCGCCCGAAGCGCGACGTCGGCCCGTCGCCGTCCTCGAAGTTCACCGAGTTCACGACGCCGCGGCCGCCCAGCAGCTCCAGGCCCGCGCGGATCACCGCCGGTTCGGTGGAGTCGATCACCAGCGGGAGCGTCGAGGCGGAGGCCAGCCGCGAGACCACCGCGCGCACGTCCTCGACGCCGTCGCGCCCCACGTAGTCCACGCACACGTCGAGCATGTGCGCGCCGTCGCGCGTCTGGGCGCGGGCGATGTCGACGACGTCGTCCCAGCGGCTGTCCAGCATCGCCTCCCGGAACGCCTTGGAGCCGTTGGCGTTGGTGCGCTCGCCGATCGCGAGGAAGCTCGTCTCCTGGCGCAGGTCCGTGGCGGAATACAGCGAGGCGACGGCGTTCTCCCGCACCGGCTCGCGCTCCGCGACGGGCGCGCCGCCCACGGCCTCGACCACCAGCCGCATGTGCTCCGGCGTCGTGCCGCAGCAGCCGCCGACCAGACCCAGGCCGAACTCGCGCGCGAACTGCGTGTGCGCGGCCGCCAGCTCCTCCGGGGTCAGCGGGTAGGAGGCGCCGTCCGGCCCCAGCACCGGCAGGCCCGCGTTCGGCATGCACGCCACCGGGATCTCCGCGTGCTGCGACAGGTGCCGCAGGTGCTCGCTCATCTGATCCGGTCCGGTCGCGCAGTTCATGCCGATCGCGTCGATGCCCAGCGCCTGCAGCGCCACCAGCGCCGCGCCGATCTCCGAGCCCATGAGCATGGTCCCGGTGGTCTCCACGGTCACCGACACGATGATCGCGACCCGCTGCCCGACGTCGTCCATCGCCTGCCGGCAGCCCGTCACCGCGGCCTTGGCCTGCAGCAGGTCCTGGCTCGTCTCGATCAGCAGCGCGTCCGCGCCGCCCTCGATCAGGCCCGCCGCCTGCTCCGCGAACGTGTCGCGCAGGTGCGCGTAGGTGGTGTGGCCGAGCGACGGCAGCTTGGTGCCCGGGCCCATGGAGCCCAGCACCCAGCGGGGCTTGTCCGGTGCCGCGTACGCGTCGGCGCGCTCGCGGGCCAGCGCCGCGCCCTTGCGGGCCAGCTCGCGGATCCGGTCGTCGATGCCGTAGTCCGACAGGTTCGACCAGTTCGCCCCGAACGTGTTCGACTCGATGGCGTCCACGCCGACCTCGAGGAACCCGTCGTGCACCCCCGCGATGATGTCCGGCCGCGACACCGTGAGGATCTCGTTGCAGCCCTCCAGACCCTCGTAGTCCTCGAGGGTCGGGTTCGCCGCCTGGATCATCGTGCCCATGGCGCCGTCCGCCACGACCACGCGCGTGCGCATGGCCTGCAGCAGGGCGGCGGAGCGTTCGCCGAGGGCGGGCGGGGCGGCGGGAAGAGCTGTCACTCCGGCAGCGTAAGCCTTGGCCCGACGACGGTGCCGCGCCTGCCCGGAGGTCGGAACTCGGAGGTCGGAACCGGGGCAGGCGTCGAAGACATCGAAGGGGGTCGGCGTCGAAGGTAGGTATCGTCCCTGCCATGACAACGCGCGACTACCTGGCCTCCCTGTTCTCCCTGGAAGGCCGCACGGCCGTCGTGACCGGCGGCAGCTCCGGCATCGGCCGGGGTATCGCTGAGGCCTTGGCGCAGGCCGGGGCGCGCACCGTGCTCCTCGCGCGCGGCGCCGAACGGCTGGACGAGGTCGCCGGCGCCCTGCGCGAGCGCGGCTGCGCCGTCGACATGGTGGTCGCCGACCTCTCCACCCGCGCCGGCATCCACGCCGCCGCCGACGACATCGTCGCGGCCGCGGGGGAGCCCGACATCCTCGTCAACAGCGCCGGCATCAACCTGCGTCCGCACATGGGCCAGCTCGACCAGGACGTCTGGGACACCACCATGACCGTCAACCTCGACGCCCCGTTCCTGCTCGGCCAGCGGTTCGCGCCCGGCATGGCCGAGCGCGGCTTCGGCCGGCTCATCCACATCTCCTCGCAGCAGGCGCACCGGTCGTTCGTCGACAGCGGCGCCTACGGCGTCTCCAAGGGCGCGCTCGAATCGCTCGCCCGCTCCCAGTCCGAGGCGTGGTCCGCGCGGGGAGTGACCGCCAACACCCTCGTGCCGGGGTTCGTCCTCACGCCCCTGAACCAGCGCCTTCAGGACGACGCCGAGAAGGTCACGGCGCTCGCCGCCCGCACCACCGTGGGCCGCAACGGCGTGCCCGAGGACTTCGCGGGCGCCGCCGTCTTCCTAGCAAGCGCGTCGTCGTCCTACGTAACAGGCCACTCCCTGTTCGTGGACGGCGGCTTCTCGGTCCACTAACCCCCGGCCCGCTGAGTGCTGGCTATTTGTTGGTTTGGGGCCCGTGATTCAACAAATAGCCAGCACTCAACGGGTTGCCGGGCGGGCGGTTAGGCTCACGCCGTGAATTTCGACTTTCCAGGGCTGGGCACCCTTGTCAACGTCGCGACGATCGTCGTGGGGTCGCTCCTCGGGATGGCGGTGGGGCACCGGCTGCCGCAGCGCACCCACGCCGTGGTGACCGACATCCTCGGCCTCGTGACCCTGCTGGTCGCCGCGCTGTCGGCCGTCGCGGTGACCGACGCCGCGTTCGTCGCGGCGACCGGCTCCGGCGCCCCGGTGCTGATCGTGCTCGGGTCCCTGCTGATCGGCGGTATCGCCGGCTCGCTGCTGCGGATCGAGGACCGCCTGGAAGGCCTGGCCGGCACGATCCAGGGCTGGCTGGCCCGGCGCACCCCCGGGGCGCGCGCCGGGCGGCGTCGCGGGCTGATCGACGCGAGCGAGGCGGGGCAGGATCATGCGGCGCGCGAGCGCTTCATCGAGGGCTGGCTCACCGCGTCCCTGCTGTTCTGCGTCGGGCCGCTCGCCATCCTCGGGTCGCTGTCCGACGGCCTTGGCCGCGGCATCGACCAGCTCCTGCTGAAGTCGGTCCTCGACGGCTTCGCGGCGCTGGCGTTCGCGTCGTCGTTCGGGGTCGGGGTGCTGCTGTCCGCGGTGTCGGTCGCCGTCGTCCAGGGGCTGGTGACGCTGGCCGGGGTGCTGCTCGGGTCGGTGCTGCCGGACGCGCACATCGCCGCGCTGACGGCGACCGGCGGCCTGCTGCTGGTCGGCATCGGCCTGCGGCTGCTGAACATCAAGCAGATCCCGGTGGGCGACCTGCTGCCGGCCCTGATCGTGGCGCCCTTGCTGACCCAGCTCGTGATCGCGCTGCGCTGACCCCGGAGAAGCGTCAGCCCCGCACCGGCACCGGGAGCCGCACCTGGCGTCCCACCTCGTCCTGCCCGTCGAGCTGCCGGGTGAGCAGGTCCATCGCCGTCCGGCCCAGCTCCTCGCCGTCGACGTCGATGGCCGGCGTGTGCTCCAGGCCCAGGGCCTCGATGACCGTCGGCTCGGTGCTCACCACCAGGTCGCGGGGCACCTCGACGCCGCGAGTGCCCAGGGCGAGCAGCAGGCCCAGGCCGATGGACGTCGCGTACGGGACGACGGCGGTCGCCCCCGTCTCCAGGACGGCGGGGGTGACCTCGACGCCCGCGGTGAAGGTCGCCGGGCAGGGGCCGAGCACGGTGAGCTTGCTCCCGGCCCGGCGCGCGGCGTCCCGCACGGCGGCCGTGCGCTGCCGGTCCTGCCACGAGCCCTCCGGCCCGCCCACGTAGACGATCCGCTCGTGGCCCTCGGCGGCGAGCCGGGTGGTCAGCGTGCCGAAGGCGGTCGCGGTGTCGGCCACGACCGACGTCATGCCGTCGATCTCGCGGTCGACCAGGACCGCGGGCTTGGCCGAGCCCGAGCTCGCCACCAGGGTGTCGCTGCCGCGCGGGGCGACGACGAGGAAGCCGTCGACCTGGCGGGCGAGCCGGTCGAACGCGCCCGCGGCGTCGAGGGCGTGCACGGCCACGGTGAGCTGCAGGCCGGCCTCCTCGGCCCGTGCCTGGGCGCCGGCGATGATCGGGGTGAAGAACGCGTTGGCCAGCGTGGGGACGACGATGGCGATGATGCCGCTGCGCCCGCGGGCGAGCTCGCGCGCGGCCCGGTTGGGCACGTACCCGAGCCGGGCGGCCGCGGCCACGACCCGCACCGCGGTCTCGGCGGCGACCAGGCCGCTCCCGTTCAGCGCGCGCGACGCCGTCGCCTTGGAGACGCCGGCCACCGCGGCGACGTCGGACAGATCGGGCAACGTTCCTCCTTTGTCGGTAGGGACACTCTAGACGCCGCGTGCAACCGTTTCCGCACCGCACGCCACGCGATGTAACAGGAAGTTAACCAAGGATTGCAGGAGCCTCGCCGTCGATGCCTTAAGGTCCAGTGCAACCGGTTCCATCGACGAAAGACGGCTCGTGCGAGCTCGCTCCTCCCTACTGCTGCTCCTGCCGGGGCTGGCGTTCCTGCTCGTCGGCTTCCTGCTGCCGGCGGTCGCGATGCTGTTCGCGCCGCCCGGCGTGAGCTTCGCCCAGGTGCTGCAGCGCATGGGCACGATGCTCACCGACCCCTACGACCTCGCGATCGTGTGGCGCACCGTGCGCATCGGGCTGATCGTCACCGCGCTGTGCGTGGTGCTCGGGTTCCCGATCGCCTCGCTGCTCGCCCGCTCGCAGTCCCGCTGGTCGGGGGTGCTGCTCGCGCTGGCGATCTTCCCGCTGCTGCTGAGCAACGTGGTGCGCACCTTCGGCTGGCTGGTCGTGCTCGGCTCGAACGGCGTCATCGGGCAGCTCCTGACCGGCCTCGGCATCGTCGAGAAGGCGCCGCAGCTCCTGTACACCGAGCTGGCGATAGTCCTGGGTCTGGTCCAGCTCTTCCTGCCGCTCGCAGTCATCACCTGCTACTCCGCCGTCGCGCAGGTCGATCCCGGGCTCGACGAGGCGGCCCGCGGCCTGGGCGCGAGCCGCACCCGCGCGTTCTGGACGATCCTGGTGCCGCTCTCGCTGCCCGGCATCGTCGTGGCGGCCACACTGGTGTTCGCCGGGTCCGTGACCGCGTACACGACGCCGTACCTGCTCGGCGGGTCCAGCCAGCGCATGCTCTCCACGCAGCTCTTCTCGTACGCGAGCGTGACGGTCGACTGGGCGGCGGCGTCGGCCACCGCGATCGTGATGACGGTGCTGGTCTTCCTGGTCTCCGGGATCTCGACGCTGGTCGGGCGCAAGGGGGCCACGGCATGAGCGCCGTCATGAGCCGGACCGGGAAGCTCCGCCACCCCGTCGCGGGCACGCTCGCCGTCCTGGGCTACGTCGTCATGATCGTGCCCATCCTGTTCGTCGTCGCGACGGCGTTCACCGCCGGGAGCACGCTGCGGTTCCCGCCCGAGGGGCTGTCCCTGCGCTGGTTCGGGGAGGCGGTGGCGTACTCGCCGTTCATGGAGGCCGTGGTCTCCAGCCTGGAGCTCGCCGTCCTGGCCACGGGGCTCGCGCTGCTGCTGGGCGTGCCGGTCACGCTGGCGATCCACCGCGGCCGGATCCCGGGCAAGGGCCTGCTGGAGGGGCTGTTCCTGTCGCCGCTCGTGGTGCCCGAGCTGGTCGTGGGCCTGGCCCTGTACCAGCAGCTCATGATCGGCCTGCGCCTGGACAACTTCACGACCCTGCTGCTCGGGCACACGGCCCTGCTGCTGCCGTACGCGGTGCGGGTCACGGGCGCCTCCCTCGCGCTGGCCGACCCCGCGCTGGAGGAGGCCGCCCGCGGCCTGGGCGCCTCGCCGCTGCGGGCGTTCGTCACGGTGACCCTGCCGATGCTGCGGCCCGGCCTCATCTCGGCGGGCCTGCTCGGGTTCGTCACCTCGTTCAACAACGTGCCGCTCTCGCTGCTGCTGCAGACGCGCGACTTCCGGACGCTGCCCGTCACGATGCTCGACTACGTCCAGCAGAGCTACGACCCGATGGTGGCCGCCGCCTCGACCTTGGTGCTCGCCGCGACCGTCGTCGTCGCCGTGGTCGCCGAGCGCACCGTCGGCTTCGCCAAGATCTTCGGAGGAATCAACCGATGACCACCCCCGCCGCCGCCGAGCTCGTCGGCGTCTCCCAGCGGTTCGGCGGCTTCACCGCCGTCGACGCGATAGACCTCCGGATCCCCCGCGGGAAGCTGACGACGCTGCTCGGCCCCAGCGGCTGCGGCAAGACGACGACGCTGCGCATGCTCGCCGGGTACAGCGCGCCGACGTCGGGCCGCATCCTGATCGACGGCGACGACGCGACCCGGACGCCGCCCGAGAAGCGCAACCTGGGCATGGTGTTCCAGTCCTACGCGCTGTTCCCGCACATGACGGTCGCGGACAACGTCGCCTACGGGCCGAAGATGCGGGGCGTGCCCGCCGCCGAACGCCGCCGCCGCGCGGGCGAGGCGCTCGAGCTCGTCGGGCTCGCGCACCTCGGGGACCGCAAGCCCAAGCAGCTCTCCGGTGGCCAGCAGCAGCGCGTCGCGCTGGCCCGGGCGATCGCCATCCGCCCGCGGCTGCTGCTCCTGGACGAGCCGCTGTCCAACCTCGACGCGCGGCTGCGGGTGCAGATGCGCGCGGAGATCCGCCGCATCCAGTCGGAGACCGGGCTGACCGTCGTGCTCGTCACGCACGACCAGGACGAGGCCCTGGAGATGTCTGACGAGATGGTGCTCATGCGTGCCGGGAAGGTCGTGCAGTCCGGCGCGCCCCGGGACGTCTTCCCCGCGCCGGCCGACCGGTTCGTCGCGGAGTTCCTCGGCTACGAGAACTTCCTGACGCTCGCGGACGGGCGGCAGGCCGCCGTCCGCCCCGAGCACCTGCGGATCGTGCCCGCGGGCGAGCCCGCGGACGGCGGGGTCGTGCTCGACGCCGTCGTGCGCGACGTCGCCTACCGCGGCGTCGACCTGCTCGTGACGCTGGACGCCACCGACCCGGCCGGCACCGCCGTCCGGCTGCTGGCCGACCACCGCGCCGACACCGCCACCGGGCCGACGCCGTCGGCCGGTGACCACGTGCGGCTGATCGCGCCGGGGGCGCGGCTGGCCGTGCTCGGCCCCGAGGCCGCCGTCGCCAAGCCGGTCTGACCTACTCATCCGACCCCGAACCGCCCGACCCGAACCCCCTGAACCAAAGGAAAGCCCATGCTCCGCACCCCGAAAGCCCGCCGCACCGCGGTGATCACCACCGGCCTGGTGGCCACCTCGCTGCTCGCCGCCGGCTGCTCCGCCGCCGGCGACGACGCGGCGGCCGAGGACACCATCGTCGTCTCCACGTTCCCGTTCGGGGTCGAGGAGTTCCAGGAGGCGGTGATCGACCCGTTCACCGAGAAGACCGGCATCGAGGTCGAGGTGGAGACCGGCTCGAACGCCGACCGGCTCTCGCAGCTCGAGGTCGCCGCGGGCGACTCCGGCATCGACGTCATGCTCATCTCCGACTACTACGCGGCGCTCGGGCAGGAGAGCGACCTGTTCCAGGAGGTCGACGCCGCGAAGGTGCCGTCCCTGGACCAGGTCGCGGACTTCGCGCTGGAGGAGGGGTACGCCGGGCCGGCCTACAGCTACCAGCTCAACGGGACGCTCTACTCGACCGAGGCGCTCTCGGCCGACGAGGCGGCCGAGTGGGATCTGTACGGCGACGCCGCGCACGCCGGGAGCCTCGCGCTGCCGGACATCTCGGTCACGGCCGGGCAGCTCATGATCTCGGGCGTGGGGGAGACGTACGGCGACGGGCCGTACGACATCGACACGGCCCTGGGCACCCTCGGCGGCTGGGCGCCGGGGATCCTGCAGTTCTACTCGTCGTCCACGGAGGTGACGAACCTGCTGACGCAGGGCGAGATCGTCGCTGCCGACTCCCTGAGCGGCTTCGCCACCGACCTCGTCGCCTCGGGCGAGCCGTACGCGTGGACGCCGCCGGCCACGGGCCGCTACATGGCGACCAACCGCGCGATGATCCCCGCCGGGGCCCCGAACGCCGACGGCGCGCACCAGTTCATCGACTACCTGCTCTCGGCCGAGGCCCAGACCAAGTCCGCGGAGCTGGTGGGCGACCTGCCCGTCAACCCCGAGGCGACGGTCCCGGACTCGATCACCGCCGTCGTGGGCGACATCGCCGCCGACCCGGTCGCCGCGGGCTACGCGACCCTCGACCCGGCCGAGCTCGTACCCACGCGGACCGACTGGGTCGACCGGTTCGCCCGTGAGGTGACGGCCGGCTGACCGGGCGCCTCATGAACCACCTCACCACTGAGCGGTCCGGCGCCGTCGACCCTGCCGCGGCGCACGCGGCCGTCGACCGGACCGCAATCGACCGGATGCCGAAGGTCGACCTGCACTGCCACCTCATCGGCACGGTCCGGGCGAGCACCTTCGCGGAGCTCGCCCGCCGGGAACGCCTCGTGCTGCCCGACGAGCCCGAGCGGATCTACGCCGACGTCAACTCCCTGCCGCCGGACCCGGACCTCTACCGGGACACGCGCGTCCCCGTACCGCAGGGGCGCGGCGCCGACGAGCCTGCGGTGTCGTACTCGCTGTTCCAGGTCTCCCGCTGGGTGACCCAGGTGCTGCGCGACGCCGACGACCTGACCCGGATCACCTACGAGGCGTTCGAGGCGGCGCACCGCACCAGCGCCACGCGCCACCTGGAGCTGTTCTTCGACGCCGTCCCCGAGCACCTGGCGGCGCTCGGCTACGCGGGCTCGGTCGAGGCGTACGCCGAGGGCATCCGGATGGCGGAGCGCGACTTCGGCATGACGGGCCGGCTCATCGCCGGCATCGACCGCAGCGGCTCCGGGCAGGACGCGCTGGAGCGGGTGCGCACCGTCGTCGACCACCCGCACGAGTACGTGGCGGGCATCGGCCTGGACAACCTGGAGACGGCGGGCCCGCCCGAGCGGTTCGCGGCGGCCTACCGGCTTGCCGGGGAGGCGGGCCTGGGGCGCACGGCGCACTCCTCCGAGCACGCCCCGGTCGCCGTCAACACCGTGACCTGCCTGGACGTGCTCGGCTGCGACCGCATCGACCACGGCTACTTCGTCCTGCAGGACGACGACGTCGTGGCGCGCCTGCGCGACGAGCAGGTGCCGTTCACGGTGATCTCCACGACGTCGCGCCGGTCGTGGCGGCCGTGGCGGCGGGCCTCCATCGCCGCGATGCTGGAGGCGGGGCTGAACGTGATCCCCGCCTCCGACGACCCCGGGATGTTCCCCACCACGCTGGCGGGGGAGTACCGCATCCTCGCCGACGACCTCGCCGTCCCCGACGAGCGGCTGCGCCAGATGGCGCTCGCCGGCGTCGAGGCGTCCTGGCTGCCGCCGGCCGAGAAGGCGGCGCTGCGCACGAGGTTCGAGAAGGAGCTCGCGGACCTCGCCTGAGGCCGCGGTCCGGCCCCCGGCCGCCCCAGGACCTAGAACGGCAGCGTGCCGTTCTCGTCCTGGAGCGTGCCGGTCGGGCCGTCCGCGCCGAGCGTCGCCAGCCGCACGACGACGGCGGCCGACTCCGCGGGCGTCCGGCCGATGCCGAACGACGCGGTCATGTCGGTGGCGGCGGTGCCGGGCTCCAGGGCGTTGAACCGGATGTCCGGGTGGGCCTTGGCGTACTGCACGGTCAGCATGGTGGCCGCCGCCTTGGACGCCGCGTACAGCGCGATCGGCAGGCCGTACTCCGGCCGCTCCGGGTTGGTCACGGCCCAGAACGACCCGGCGCTGCTGGACACCGTCACCACGTTGGGGCTCTCGGACCTGCGCAGCAGGGGGAGCGCCGCCTCGGTGACGCGCACGACGCCCACCGCGTTGGTGTCGAAGGACCGCAGCGCGGTGGGGCCGTCGAGCGCGGTGTCCAGCACGCCGGCGTTGTGCACCAGCACGTCGAGCCGGCCGGCGGCGTCGTCGACGGTCGCCAGCGCGGCGCGCACCGAGGCGTCGTCGGTCACGTCGAGCTGGACGAACCGCGCGCCGAGCTCCGCGGCGGCCGCGCGACCCCGCTCGGCGTCCCGGGCGCCGAGCCAGACGTCGTGGCCCCGGGCGAGCAGCAGCCGGGCGGTCTCGAACCCGATGCCCTTGTTGGCCCCGGTGATCAGCGTGACGGTCATGCGTTCCTCCAGAAATAGGCGGCCCGGTCGGGCCGTTAGGAACGCTATGAGCGGCGACATCGACCAGCCAGGACCCTCCTCAGCCGGGGGTGCGGCAGGACCCCCTCAGCGCGCGTCCGCCAACCCGCTGGGCGCCTACCTGCGGGCCCGGCGCGAGCTGGTCACGCCCCGGCAGGCGGGCCTGACCGACGCGGGCGGACGGCGCGTACCCGGGCTGCGGCGCGAGGAGGTCGCCATGCTGGCCGGCATCAGCGCCGACTACTACCTGCGGCTGGAGCGCGGCCGCGACCGCAACCCGTCCGTGGCGGTGCTGGAGTCGCTCGCGCGCGTGCTCCGCCTCGACGACGACCACTTCGCCCACCTGCTCTCCCTGGTCGCCGACGCGCCCCGGCACCGCGGGCGCCGTCCCCGCGCGCAGGCCGTGCCCGACGGCGCGCGCAAGCTCCTGGGCTCCCTGGTCCAGCCCGCGTTCATCGAGAGCCGGTACTTCGACGTGCTGGCCTCCAACGACCTGGCCCGCGCGATCGACCCGCACCTCGCCGTGGGCGGCAACCAGCTCCGCGACCTGTTCCTGGACCCGTCCGTGCGCGCGCTGTACCCGGAGTGGGCGAACGTCACCGAGTGCTTCGTGGCCAGCCTGCGGCAGGCGGCGGGCACCGACGTCGACGACCCGCGGTTCGTCGAGCTCACCGGCGAGCTGTCCGCGGCCAGCGGCCGGTTCCGCGAGCTCTGGGCGCGCCACGAGGTGCGCGGGCAGCGCGGCACCCCGCTGCGGATCGCCCACCCGCAGGTCGGTGACCTGACCGTCAACCGGGAACGGCTGAGCATCGCCGGCGCCGAGGACCTGATGCTCGTCGTTTACCACCCGGACGCCGGGTCCGCCGACGCCGACAAGCTCGCCCGCCTGGCCCCGGTGGGCGCCGGCGCGTAAATCCCGTGGCCGACGGCACCCCGGTCGCCTAGCGTGACGACATGTCCCCACCCGTGCGCGCGACCATCGGCGACCGCGCGGCCGCGCCGTCCGCACTGCCGCCCCCGACTGCGGGCGGCCTCACCTGGCGCCCCTGGACGCGGGCCGACGTGCCCGCGCTCGCGGAGCTGCTGCGCGCCGTCCAGGAGGCCGACGGCCGCGACTGGTTCACCTCGGCCGCCGGGCTCGAGGAGGTCTTCGACGCCCCGGTGTTCGACGCCGCCGCCGACACCCTGGTCGGCCTGGACGCCGACGGCACGATGCTGGCCCACACCTGGGTCGAGCGGTATCCCACCGACGGCGTCAGCCTCCTGCGCGCCTCGGTCTTCGGCGGAGTGCACCCCTCGCGCCGCGGCGAGGGCATCGGCACGGAGCTGCTCGCCTGGGGGACGGGACGCGCGCGGCAGGCGCTCGCGGCGTCGGGCACGGACGCGCGGCTGGCCGGACTGCCCGGCCGGATCGCCGCCCACCTCGAGGATTCCGACCCCGCCGAGCGCCGCGGCCTGCTGCGCGCCGGCGGGCTCGAGCCGATCCGGTACTACGCGAACCTGCGGCGCGATCTCAGCGCGCCGGTACCCGCAATCGGGCTCGAACCGCCGCTGCGGCTGGTGCCCTGGTCCGACGCGCTGGACGATGCCACGCGGCTGGCCCGCAACGACGCCTTCCGCGACCACTGGGGCAGTCAGCCGCGCACGCCCGAGTCGTGGCGGGCGTTCCGCAGCCACTTCGCGCCTCAGTGGTCCTTCCTCGTTGTCGACGAGTCGGTGGAGTACGAGGGGTCCGAGCGGGAACAGCCCGGGGACGCCACAGTGGCCCCCGGCACTCCGTACGTCGTCGGGCTGCACCAGGCCGAGCGGTACGAGCACGTCTGGGAGACGCAGGGGTACACCTCTGGCCACACCGGCCTGCTGGGCGTGCGCCGCGCCTACCGCGGACGCCGCATCGCGGCGGCCCTCCTGACGCACGCCATGAACGTCTACGCGGCCGACGGCATGCAGTACGCCGAGCTCGGCGTCGACACGGACAACCCGACGGGGGCGCCCGCGCTGTACGCGCGGCTGGGCTACGCCAAGAGGACCGGCTCCACCATGTACGCCATCGAGATCTGACCGACCGGGCACCACCGAGCTCCGAGGAACCACCATGACCGCGCAGACCCCCACCCTGGCCCCGATCGCCGAGCGCGCCGCGCCGCCGGCGACCCTGGCCCTTCCCACGGCGGGCGGCCTGACCTGGCGCGCCGCCACCCGCGAGGACGCGCCGACGTGGCTCGCGCTGCGCAACCGCATAGCCCCGGCCGACGCGCAGCCGTACGTCGAGACGCTCGAGGAGATCGAGGAGCTGTTCGACGGCGCGTGGCGCGACATGGCGTCCGACTCCCTGCTCGGGTTCTCCACCGATCCGGCCGACCCTTCGACAGGCTCAGGGCGGCGCGACGGCGCCCTCGTAGCCTGGGCCCAGGTCGACTGCCTGCCGGGCGACGTGTCCCTCGTCCGCGCGTTCTGCTGGGGCGGCGTGCACCCGGACCGCCGCGGCGAGGGCATCGGCCGCGAGCTGCTGGCCTGGGCGACGGGCCGCGCGCGGCAGCTGCTGGCGGCGTCGGGCAAGGAAGTTCCCGCCCGGATCGCCACCTTCGCCGACGACGACGCCCCCGTGACCAAGCACCGGCTGTACGAGCGCGCCGGGTTCGGCGTGCGCCGCTACTACTCCGACCTGGCGCGGCCGCTCACCGGGCCCGACGCCGACCCCGTGCCCGAGGTGGCCCTGGCCGGGTCGCTGCGGCTCGTGCCGTGGTCCACCGACCTGGACGAGGCCACGCGCCTCGCGCACAACGACGCCTTCCGCGACCACTGGGGCAGCCAGCCGCAGACCCGCGAGCAGTGGTCGCAGCGCGCGGGCTTCGCGCCGGAGTGGTCGTTCGTCGTGATCGACGAGGCGCCCGACGTCGACGCGCTCCTCGCCTCGCCCGACACCGACGCCGACACGGCCGCCGCCCTGCGCGCCGGGGAGCCGCTGGTGGTGGGCTACGAGCTGGCCGCCCGGTACCCCGAGGACTTCGCGGTGCGCGGGTACTCCTTCGGGTACACGGACATCCTCGGCGCGCGCCGCGGGTACCGGGGCCGCAAGGTCGCCCTCGCGGCGCTCGCGGAGGGCATGCGGGCGTTCGCCGCCGACGGCATGCAGTACGCGGCGCTCGACGTCGACACGGCCAACCCGAGCGGCGCCCACGGCCTGTACGCGAGCCTCGGCTACGTCAAGACGTCGGGCTCCCGCATGTACTCGATAGAGCTCTAGCCCCGCGCTCCGGTGGTCGAGCTTGTCGAGACCTGTCAGGGGGTCTCGACACGGGCGGGGCGCCCGGGGCAGCCGGGCCAGCACCGGGGGGGCGGTGGCGGGGATGGGGTCGGGGGCGCC
>NZ_JBHUUX010000052.1:0-42464 GCF_042670845.1 Promicromonospora sp. NPDC057138
CGGAAGAACGTCTGGTGGTCGGTATTCCGAGGTACCGACCACCTGACGTTCTGCCGATCACCCGCGTCAGCCTCTCAGGAGCCGACGACGTTCGCCGCGTGGGCGAACCAGGTGGCGCGGCCGCCGCCGTCGTAGCCGACGGAGTTGAAGTACTCCCAGCCGAAGACGCCGCCGAAGTCCGGGTGCGCCGCCACCAGCGAGCCGACCGTGGCGTCGAAGGTGGGCCAGTCCACGTACCCGCTGCAGTTCGCAGGGTTGGTGACCGTGCCCGCCACGACGCGGTCGGGGGTGAACCCGTTGGCGAGGATCTGGTCGTAGACCGTGGTGGACCGCAGGTCGCCCCAGCCGCAGTAGAACTGGGTGTTGTACCAGTCGATCCGGTCGCCGGCCCGGCGCTCGAGCTCCGCGTAGGAGAAGCCGCCCGAGAAGCTCGACCGGCCGGCCATGTCCGTCGCCACGGGCGTGAGCGTGACGACGAAGTCGGGGCCGAAGTCGGCGCGCAGCCTGTCGACCAGGTGGATCGTGTCCGCCAGGGAGAACGTCTCCTCGATGTCGAGGTCGACGCCGTCCAGCCCGTAGGCACGCAGGAAGTCGCGCAGGACGGGGTAGTACCGCTCGAAGTCCTCGTGCAGGTAGCGGTAGGTGCCCGGCGCGGCGCCGCCGACGAACGCGCTGACGGTCACCCCCTGGTCCTGCATGGTCGCCAGGTCGTCCCACATGACGCCGAGCTCGGCGTGGTCGGCCGGGATGTCGTTGACCGTGAGGGAGGCGTCGGCGTTCAGGTGGATCGCCCCGACGTTGACGTCGGTGACCGAACCGAGCAGCGGCTTGGGGTCGACGTACCGGCGGACGCCGTCGGAGCCGGTCTCGTAGATCGTCTGGTAGAAGGCCAGGACCCGGTGGGAAGCGGCGGCCGGCTCCGGCTTCGGGTCGTGCTTCGGTGCAGAGGTGGCCGGGCCGGCCGCTGCCGTCAGTGCCAGCAGGCCGGCCGCGAGAGCGGCGCCGATCCGGAAGAGCGAGCGGGACATCGTTGACTCCCTTGATCTCGATGCGGTGTCGTGGGCGTCGTCCGCCCTAAAGCGGTTTAGAGCGCATCGAGGACGGTAACGGGACCAACGACGTCGGGCAAGAAGCCCTGCGAACTCCTGCGGAAACCCCTCATGCCGACTGCTGAGCTGGGTTCAGCAGGCGAACGGCGACCATTGTCGGGCCGATTCCGGTCGCCTGCGGCCTGCTGAACCCAGCTCAGCAGGCCGTGTGCGGCGGGACAGCAGAGGCCGGGTCCCCGACAAGGGGACCCGGCCTCCGGCGGAGAGGGTGGATCAGGCGGAGACCGCCGAGCGCAGCTTGGCGCCCAGCTCCTCGTCGACGTTGGTCCAGTACTGGAAGAAGCGCTCACGGATCTCGTCGACCGTGATGGCCTGGCCCTGACCGGTCAGGGTCTCCAGCAGGCGGGCCTTGGCGCCGTCGTCGTAGACGTCGCGGTAGAGCGTGCCCGGCTGACCGAAGTCGCTGTCCTCGCTGTGCAGCGTGGCGGCGGAGCGGACCAGGGCGCCGTCCGACTCCCAGGCGCCGTCCTGGCCGCGGGCCGGGTCGGCGACGGGGCCGCCGAACGAGTTCGGCGCGTAGTTGGGCGTGCCCACCTCGTTGAAGTGGTGCCGCTGCGAGCCGTCCTGCGAGTAGTTGTGCACCTCGGCGGCGTGCGGCTGGTTCACCGGCACCGACTGGTAGTTGGTGCCCACGCGGTAGCGCTGCGCGTCCGGGTAGGAGAACACGCGGGCCATCAGCATCTTGTCGGGCGAGATGTCGGTGCCCGGGACCTGGTTGGCCGGGGACAGCGCGATCTGCTCGATCTCCGCGAAGTGGTTCTTCGGGTTGCGGTTCAGCGTGAAGTGGCCGAAGTGGATCAGCGGGTAGTCCGCGTGCGGCCAGACCTTGGTCAGGTCGAACGGGTTGAAGCGGTAGGTCTTCGCGTCGTCGTACGGCATCACCTGGACCTTGATGTCCCAGACCGGGTTGTCGCCGCGCTCGATGGCCTCGTAGAGGTCGCGACGGTAGTAGTCCGCGTCGGCGCCGGCGATCTTCTCGGCCTCGTCGCTACCGAGGAACTTCACGCCCTGGCGGGAGATGAAGTGGTACTTGACCCAGAACTTCTCGCCCGCGTCGTTGGTCCACAGGTAGGTGTGCGAGCCGTAGCCGTTCAGCTCGCGCCACGAGGACGGGAGGCCGCGGTCGCCCATGAGGTAGGTGACCTGGTGGGCCGACTCCGGGGACAGGGTCCAGAAGTCCCACTGCATGTCGGCGTCGCGCAGGCCCGACCACGGCAGGCGCTTCTGCGAGTGGATGAAGTCCGGGAACTTGATCGCGTCGCGGATGAAGAACACCGGCGTGTTGTTGCCGACGATGTCGAGGTTGCCCTCGGTCGTGTAGAAGCGCAGGGCGAAGCCGCGCACGTCGCGCCAGGTGTCGGGGGAGCCCATCTCGCCGGCGACGGACGAGAAGCGCAGCGCCACCTCGCCCGCGGCGCCCGGCTGGAAGGCCGCGGCACGCGTGTACTGCGACACGTCACCGGTGATCTCCCACTCGCCGAAGGCGCCGCCGCCCTTGGCGTGCACGATCCGCTCCGGGACGCGCTCGCGGTTGAACTGCGCGAGCTTCTCGACCAGGTAGCGGTCGTGGAGGACCGTGGCGCCGTCGGCGCCGACCGTCAGCGAGTGCGCGTCGCTGACGACCGGCGTACCGGTCTGCGTGGTGGTGTAGGGAGTAGTCATCGCGTGGCTTGCCTTCCTTTGCTGCTTGCGGGGATTCTTTGCTTCGGTCAGCGGCAGTCAGGGCACAGGCCCCAGTAGGTGACCTCGGCGGTCTCGACCACGAAGCCGTGGTCGTCGCTCGGGGTGAGGCACGGCGCGTGGCCGACAGGGCAGTCCACGTCGCCGATGGCGCCGCACGAGCGGCAGACGACGTGGTGGTGGTTGTCGCCGGTGCGGCGCTCGTACCGGGCGGGGTGGCCGGCGGGCTCGATGCGGCGCAGGAGCCGTGCGTCGGTCAGCGCGTGCAGGACGTCGTAGACCGCCTGGACGGACACCGTGCCGAGCGCCGCCCGGACCGAGCCGAGGACGTCGTCCGCCGTGGCGTGCTGCTTGTCGCCCAACGCGTGCAGCGCCGCGACGCGGACGGCGGTCACGCGCAGGCCGACGCCGCGGAGGAGGTCCTCGGGCGTCGTGGCAGCGGGGGCGGTGGACGGCATGCCGAGCACCCTAGACCGTAATCTGGAATGATTCCAGTTGGGCTGCCCGACGCCGCCCCGCCCGGCCCGAGCGGGTGATGTCACACTGTCCGGGCTGGCCCCCGGCGTCGTGGTGTTGTTATGGTGTACGCACGACCGACCCGGTGCGAGCCGGGTGCGCAAAGTGGATCCCATCCCACCCGAGTCACGACAGAGCGCCGCAAGGCGCCGACAGAGTCCGGGTCCTTGGTCGGGTAGGAAGTCTCGACGGCATTCCCGTCGGGTCTGCATACCCTTTCCTCGTGATGGCCTCCACCTGTGTTCAGGGCGGGGGCCATTTCCCGTTCCTGGTGGTCCATCAACGACTTCTTAGGAGCATCACCATCACCGAGCCTCGCATCAACGACCGGATCCGTGTCCCCGAGGTCCGACTCATCGGTCCCGGCGGGGAGCAGGTCGGCGTGGTTGCCACGGCGGTCGCCCTGAAGCTCGCCCAGGACGCTGACCTCGACCTCGTCGAGGTCGCGCCGGACGCCCGCCCGCCTGTCGCCAAGCTCATGGACTTCGGCAAGTTCAAGTACGAGTCCGACATGAAGGCGCGAGAGGCGCGGCGCAACCAGGCGAACACGGTCCTCAAGGAGATCCGGTTCCGTCTGAAGATCGACCCGCACGACTACGGCACCAAGAAGGGCCACGTCGTTCGCTTCCTCTCGGCCGGCGACAAGGTCAAGGTCATGATCATGTTCCGCGGCCGCGAGCAGTCGCGCCCGGAGATGGGTCGTCGCCTGCTGGAGCGCCTCGCGGAGGACGTCTCCGAACTCGGTTTCGTCGAGTCGATGCCGAAGCAGGACGGCCGCAACATGACCATGGTCCTCGGGCCGGTCAAGAAGAAGGCTGACGCCAAGGTCGAGCAGCGCAAGCGCGCTACCGAGATCAACGCAGGCCGGATGACCAAGTCGGAGGCCAAGGCACAGGCCCGCGCGGCGGACGAGCCCGAGGGCTCCGAGCCGGTCGAGGACCTGGTGGACGAGACGGTCGAGGACCTGGTGGACGAGACGGTCGAGACCTCGGTCGAGGAGCCCGCCGCGGCGCCCGAGCCGGTCGCCGAGGCCGAGCCCGTCGTCGAGGCCGAGCCCGTCGTCGAGCCCGAGCCCGTCGTCGAGGCGGAGCCCGAGCCGGTCGCCGAGCCCGAGCCCGTCGCCGAGAAGCCAGCCCCGGCAGCGCCGAAGCCGGCCACCAAGCCCGCGGCCAGGACTGCCACGAAGCCGGCAGCGAAGCCCGCCGCCAAGGCAGCTCCGAAGCCCGTACCGGCCCCCAAGCCGGCGCCGAAGCCCGTGGCCCCCAAGCCGCGTGCGCCCCGCAAGGCCGGCTGAGGCCACGGTCCCCAAGACCACCACGACACCGGGCCGGCCCACCGGCCCTGGTAAACGTCGCCGCTCCAGCAGCGGTCGACCGACATGAGGAGAGACGGCAGTCATGCCGAAGAACAAGACGCACTCCGGCTCCAAGAAGCGGTTCAAGGTCACGGGTAGCGGCAAGGTCATGCGCGAGCAGACCAACGCCCGCCACTACCTGGAGCACAAGTCCAGCCGTCGCACGCGCCGTCTGGCCATGGACCAGGTGGTTGCACCGGCCGACGTCAAGAAGGTCAAGAAGCTGCTCGGTAAGTGACCTTTGTGGTGTGCGCCTGACAGGCGTCACCAAGAACCCTTTTAAGCCCCGAAGTACAAGGAGTCTCACGTGGCACGCGTGAAGCGGGCAGTAAATGCCCAGAAGAAGCGCCGTACAACCCTTGAGCGCGCCGCCGGTTACCGCGGCCAGCGCTCGCGCCTCTACCGGAAGGCGAAGGAGCAGGTCACCCACTCGCTCGTCTACGCCTACCGCGACCGGAAGGCGCGCAAGGGCGACTTCCGCAAGCTGTGGATCCAGCGCATCAACGCTGCGTCCCGCGCGCAGGGTCTGACCTACAACCGCCTCATCCAGGGCCTCAAGGCCGCTGGTGTCGAGGTCGACCGCCGCATGCTCGCCGAGCTCGCGGTCAACGACGTGGCGGCGTTCAACGCCCTCGTCCAGGTTGCCAAGGACGCGCTGCCGGCGGATGTCAACGCCCCGGCCGCTGCCTGAGGTTGAGCAGTTCACCGGACGCCCGGTCAGTGCACTCTTCGGAGGCCCCGACGGCGCTTGACGTGACGCTCGCGAATCCGCGAGCGGACCGCGTCAAGCACGTACGGGCACTGGCCGGGCTTTCGGCGCGCTCCCGGCACGGCCAGTACCTGGTCGAGGGCCCCCAGGGCGTTCGGGAGGCCGTCCGGCACGCGCCGTCGTCCGTCCGCGACGTCTACCTGACGCCGTCGGCCGCGTCGCGGTACCCGGAGATCGTCGACGACGCCCGCTCGGCCGGGCTTTTCCTGCACCTCGGCACCCCCGAGGTCCTCGACGCCATGAGCGCCGACGCCCAGGGCGTGCTCGCCGTCGTGCGGTCCGCCGCGCCGACGCTGCGCGAGGCGCTGGGCGCGCGCGACCCCGAGCGTGCCGGACGGCCCTTGCTGGCCGCCGTGCTCGCCTCCGTTCGCGACCCCGGGAACGCCGGCACCGTCGTCCGGGCCGCCGACGCCGCCGGCGCGGACCTCGTGGTCCTCGCGGGGGAGAGCGTCGACGTGCACAACCCGAAGGTCGTGCGCTCCACCGCCGGGTCGCTGTTCCACCTGCCCGTCGTCACCGGGCTGTCGCTGGAGGCCGCGCTTGCGGAGCTGCGCGCCGCGGGCTGCCACGTCCTCGCGGCGGACGGCGCCGGGCCGCTCGATCTGGACGACCTGCAGGACGCCGCTGGCAGCGGCGCCGGCCCGGACCTCGCCGCGCCGACCGCCTGGGTGTTCGGCAACGAGGCCTGGGGCCTGCCCGAGGAGGACCGCGCACTGGCCGACGCCGTCGTGCGGGTGCCGATCCGCGGCAAGGCCGAGTCGCTCAACCTCGCGACGGCGGCGACCGTCTGCCTGTACGCGAGCAGCCGCGCCCAGCGCTGAGAGCGCCGGCCGCGGCTGAGTACCGGCGCACTCGCCGTCACTCCTCGCCCTGGTCGTCCCGCCGACCGCGCCGGCCACGCCGGCCGTGCGGGCCGTGCGGGCCCGGGTGGTCGGGGTGTCCGGGGTGTCCGCCGGGGCCGCCAGGCCCGCCAGGCCCGCCGAACCAACCCGGTCCGCCGAATCCGCCAGGTCCGCCGAACCCGCCGGGGAACCCGCCGCGTCCGAACCCGGGGCGCATGCGCGGGTCGAACCCGCCGCGGGACCGCCAGAACTCCTCGAACGCCTCGCGACGCTCGCCGAACTCCTCGGCCCAGTCCTGCTCCGCGCGCTCGAGGACCCGGCCCAGGTAGCCGGACAGCTGCGCCACCTCGTCGTCGTCGAGGACGTCCAGCAGCTCCGCCGTCCCGTACGGGGGGCGCTCGGTGGCCTGCTCGGCGGCCTTGCCCGCCTCGGTGAGGCGAACCACGACCACGCGCTTGTCGTCGGCCGAGGGCTCGCGCTCGATCAGCCCCTGCTTCTCCAGCTTGGACAGCAGCTCGGCCGTCGCCTGCCGGGACATGCCCAGCAGGAACGTGAGGTCCTTCTGCGTGGTCTCGGGCTTGAGCTGCAGCAGGGCCAGCACCCGGCCCTGTCCCTGGCTCGGGTCCAGCCACGGGGCTCCGCGCCCGGTGCGCTTCGCGCGCCTGAGCTGGTGCATCTGCAGCATGCCGACCGTCGACAGCCGGTGCATCGCCTCCTGGCGCGGGTCGTCGGTCTCGTGCTCGGTCTCGTGCTCGATCTGGTCGGTGTCGTTCATGGTGGCCTCGCTCTCGTTCGTGCTCTCGTCCGGGGCGTTCTCGTTCTCGTTCGGGTCGTTCATGCTTCTCCTTGGATCGTCAGGCACCTGTCTGTCAGGCGCCTGACAATGACTATGCGCCTCTGTCGTCGAACTTGTCAAGTGCCTGACTGTCGTGTGCCTGACATCTAGCCGAGGAGAGGCGGCGGCGTCGGCGTGATCGCGGGGCGTCCGTCCCCTACGGTGGACGGATGAGGCATATACCGGACCTGCACCGGATCAGTGAGGCCGTGGCCGAGTCGTTCGGCGCGCGGGAGGTCTACGGCGAGCCGATAGAGCGCGACGGGGTGCTCGTCATCCCGGCGGCGCACGTGTGGTCCAGCGGGGGCGCCGGTGCCGGCGGCCCGGACCATGGCGCGGCGACTGCGCCGGACTCGCCCGAGGGCGCGCCCGCCGAGGCGGCCGCGGACCGCTCCGAGCCGGATGCCGGTCCGCATCCCCGACCGGACGGCGGCGGTGGCGGCGTCGGCTTCGGGCGCCGGGCCGAGCCGGCCGGCGCGTTCGTCGTCGAAGGCCAGGCTGTGCGCTGGGTCCCGGCCGTCAACGTGAACCGGATAGTGCTCGGGGGCCAGGTGGCATTCGTGCTCGCGGCGGCGCTCGTCGGATGGGCTGTAGTGCGCCGCCGCCGCGGATGACGTCCGGCGCCCAGGCTCACCCCCGGTTGCCGGTGCTTCGTCCGAACGCGCCGGGACCCGCGTGGAACAGGCCGATCGCCAGGACGCCGAGCGAACCCGAGATCCAGGCGGCGACCGGGTGGTCCGCGGCCGGCGACCACAGGAGCCACAGCGGAGTGGTGGCCAGGGCCAGCCAGCCGGCGACCAGGTTGGGGAGCGGCCCGCTGCCCAGGGCCGACGGGTAGTCCTGCTTGGTGATGCCGCGGACGAAGTGGGGGATGCCGTTGCCGCCCCACACGCCGGCGAGAAAGCTCAGGATGATCGTGGTCAGCATGACGACAAGCATGTCGCAGTCCGACGTCGAACCGCAGGCCATGGTCGGCACAGAAATCATGGCGTGCGGTGAGTTGCGCACGCATAGGATCGTGACGTGCGGTTGTTCACGGCGGTCATCCCGCCCACGAGTGTCAAGGACCATCTCGGGCTCGCCGTCGACGGTGTGCCGGCCTCTCCACGCTGGGTTCCCCGGGAGAGCCTGCACATCACCCTCGCGTTCTACGCGGACCTCCCCGAGGGGACGGTCCCGGAGCTGTGCGAGGACCTGTCCGACGTCGCCCGCAAGCACGGGCCCATCGACCTACGGCTGCGCGGCGCCGGGTCGTTCGGCGCCCGTGTCCTGTGGATCGGCGTCGACGGCGGCACCGGTGCGCTGAAGGACCTGGCGACCGACTGCCTGGCGGCGTCGCCGCGCGAGGTGCCGGACGACGTCAAGCCGCACCGCGCGCACGTCACCGTCGCCCACGCGCGGGCCGGCCAGGTGCGGCCGCCGCGAGGCCGGGACCGCTGGGGCGGGCGTGCGGGCGGCGAGCCGCGCTCGGCGCTGGAGCCCGCCGCCCAGGCGCTGTCCGTGTACGCCGGGCCCGACTGGACGGCGGACTCGTTCGCGCTGGTGGAGTCGCACCCCGGGGAGGGCGCGCAGGGCGGCTCGCGCTACGAGATCGTGGAGACCTGGGCTCTCGAGGGTTGATCGGCGGACGGTAGCCCGCCGCGAGAGGCCCGTCTCCACGGCCGGGACCAGGGCCGCCCCGGCCGTGGAGACAGGGGTTGTCCGAAGCGCTTCGAACATGTGTTGCACCCTACGCCGGCTCACTGACACGCCCAAAAAAGTATGCCAAGCACGCATGCTCCGAACGGGGGAATCGACGTTGCCCGCGCTCACCCCGCCATGGAATGATGGATTCATGCAGCCGATGACCCGCCGATTTATGCGGCCCGCTACGGGCCGTGCGGCGAGCGCTGCGCGCGGGCACTGAGCTGCCCTGTGGACAACGCGTCCTGAGCCCTGGCGGGCACATAGACTCCAGATGCCGGTACGGGTCCCCAGGCAGGGGACAGAGCCGGCTCCCGAATCCGCCAGGAAGGCAAGCATGTCCACGCCCGATGAGAAGGCACCCATCGATCCGCTCGACGAGGCGGCACTCGACGCCGCGGTCAAGGCCGCCCTCGACGACATCGCCAAGGCCGGCGACCTCGACGCGCTGAAGGCTGTTCGTACCCAGCACACGGGAGACCGCAGCGCACTGGCCCTCGCCAACCGCGGGATCGGCGCACTGCCCGGTCCGGACAAGGCGAAGGCCGGCAAGCTCGTCGGCCCGCGCCGCGGCCGGCTCAACCAGGCGATCGCCGCCCGTCAGACGGAGCTGGAGGCCGAGCGCGACGCACGCGTGCTCGCGGAGGAGACGGTAGACGTCACCCTCCCGGTCCAGCGCGCGACGTCGGGCGCCCGCCACCCGATCGAGCTGGTCCAGGAGCGCATCGCCGACTTCTTCGTGGGCCTCGGCTGGGAGATCGCCGAGGGACCCGAGGTCGAGGCCGAATGGTTCAACTTCGACGCGCTGAACTTCGGCCCGGACCACCCGGCCCGGCAGATGCAGGACACGTTCTACGTCGCCGGGGACGGCGCCGCCGACTCGAACCTCGTTCTGCGTACCCACACGTCGCCGGTCCAGGCGCGCTCCCTGCTGGAGCGCGGCGTGCCCCTGTACATCGCGTGCCCCGGCCGGACGTTCCGCACCGACGCGCTCGACCAGACCCACACGCCGGTGTTCCACCAGGTCGAGGGCCTCGCGGTCGACAAGGGCCTGACCATGGCGAATCTCGTGGGCACGCTGGACGCGTTCGCGCGGGCGATGTTCGGGCCGGAGGCCAGGACCCGCCTGCGCCCGGCGTTCTTCCCGTTCACGGAGCCGTCCGCCGAGATGGACCTGTGGTTCCCGCAGAAGAAGGGCGGCGCAGGCTGGATCGAGTGGGGTGGCTGCGGGATGGTCAACCCGAACGTGCTGCGTGCCGCGGGAGTGGACCCGGAGGAGTACACGGGCTTCGCGTTCGGCATGGGCATCGAGCGCACGCTCATGCTGCGCCACTCGATCGCGGACATGCACGACATAGTGGAGGGCGACGTGCGCTTCTCCACCCAGTTCGGGACGGAGATCTGAAGTGCCCCTCATCGTGAAGGACTGGCTCGCGGACCACGTCGAGGTGCCCGCGGACCTCACCGCCGAGCAGCTCGCGGCCGACCTCGTCAAGGTGGGCCTGGAAGAAGAGGCGATCCACGGGGCGGCCGTGACCGGCCCTCTCGTGGTCGGCCGCGTGCTCGAGATGAGCCCCGAGCCCCAGAAGAACGGCAAGACGATCAACTGGTGCCAGGTCGACGTCGGGCCGGAGCACAACATCGACGGGTCCCGCGGCATCGTCTGCGGCGCGCACAACTTCGCGCCCGGCGACCTCGTGGCCGTCGCGCTGCCCGGCACCGTGCTGCCCGGACCGTTCCCCATCGCCGCCCGCAAGACCTACGGACACGTCTCCGACGGCATGATCTGCTCCACCGCCGAGCTCGGCCTGGGCGACGACGGCGCGCACGGCATCATCGTGCTGCCCCGGGACATGGGCTTCGCGGTCGAGGACCTCACCCCCGGCCAGGACGCCACAGCCCTCCTTGGCCTCGGCGACGAGGTCCTGGAGATCAACGTGACCCCGGACCGCGGGTACGCGTTCAGCTACCGCGGCGTCGCGCGCGAGTACGCCCACTCCACGGGCGCGAAGTTCACCGACCGTGGCCTGGCCACGGGCGCCGAGCCGTCCGCGACCCCTGACGGGTTCGAGGTGCGGGTACGGGACGAGGCGCCGATCAACGGCGTCGTGGGCTGCGACCGCTTCGTGACGCGGATCGTGCGCGGCATCGACCCGTCAGCGCCCACGCCCGCGTGGATGAAGCACCGCCTCGAGGGCTCCGGCATGCGGTCCATCTCCCTGGCCGTCGACATCACGAACTACGTGATGCTCGACCTCGGGCAGCCGCTGCACGCCTACGACCTCGTCAAGGTCGCGGCCCCGATAGTGGTCCGCCGGGCCACCGCCGGCGAGCGCCTCACCACCCTGGACGACGCCGACCGCGCCCTGGACGCCGAGGACCTGCTGATCACCGACTCGCCGGACGGCGCGGGCAGCCGCGTGCTCGGCCTCGCCGGCGTGATGGGCGGAGCCTCGTCGGAGGTCAGCGACACCACGACGGACGTGCTCGTCGAGGCGGCCCACTTCGACCAGATCACCGTCGCCCGCACGGCGCGGCGGCACAAGCTCTCCAGCGAGGCCGCCAAGCGCTTCGAGCGCGGTGTCGACCCGCTCCTCCCGCCGGTCGCGGCGCAGCGCGTCGTCGACCTGCTGGTCGAGCTGGGCGGCGGCACCGCCGACCCGGCGGTGAGCGACCTCGACGACACCGCCCAGGGGACCCCGCAGCCGATTGCGCTCAAGGTCACGGAGCCCACTCGGCTCGTGGGCGTCGAGTACACCCCGGAGCAGGTGCGCAGCACGCTCGAGGAGATCGGCTGCACGGTGGCCGACGGTTCCCCGGTGGCCGCCTCTTCGGCGGTCGAGCCCGTCGAGACCCTCACGGTCACCCCGCCGTCCTGGCGGCCCGACCTCACCGAGCCCGCCGACCTGGTCGAGGAGGTCGTGCGCATCCAGGGCTACGACCAGGTGCCGTCGGTGCTCCCGGCCGCTCTGGGCGGCCGCGGGCTCACGACCGAGCAGCGCACGCGCCGCTCGGTCGCCCGCGCCCTGGCCGAGGCCGGCTTCGTCGAGACGCTCAGCTACCCGTTCGTCGGGACCGCCGAGTACGACGCGCTCGGCCTGCCCGACGGCGACCCGCGGCGCGCCTCGCTCCGCCTCGTCAACCCGATGGCCGACGACAAGCCGCTGATGCGGTCGAACCTGCTCGTCACGCTGCTCGACACGGTGCGGCGCAACGTGTCGCGCGGGCTGACCGATCTGGCGGTGTACGAGGTCGGCCTCGTCACCCTGCCGGCAGCGGGTGCCCCCGCGGCGCCCGCGCTGCCCGGCGGGGTGCGGCCCACCGACGAGCAGCTCGCCGCGCTCGCGGCGGCCGTCCCGGAGCAGCCGCGCCGGGTCGCCGGCGTGCTGACCGGCAAGCGCGAGCTGGCCGGCTGGTGGGGCGAGGGCCGCGCGGCCGGCTGGGAGGACGCCCTCGCGGCGGCCCGCCTGGTCGCCGAGCGTGCCCGGGCCGAGGTAGTGGTCGTCCCGGACACCGACCAGATGCCGTGGCACCCGGGGCGCTGTGCCCGCCTGGAGCTCACGGACGGAACCGTCGTCGGTCACGCCGGGGAGCTGCACCCCAAGGTCGTCGAGGCGCTGGGGCTGCCCGCCCGCGCCGCGGCGTTCGAGGTGGACCTGAGCGTCCTGGTCGACGCGGCCTCGGGCGAGCCCGTGGTCGCGGCGCCCGTGTCGGCGTTCCCCGCGGCCAAGGAGGACTTCGCCTTCGTGGTCGGCGACGACGTGCCGGCCGAGGCCGTGCGGTCGGCGATCGTGACGGGCGCCGGTGACCTGCTCGAGGACGTGGCGCTGTTCGACGTCTTCACGGGGGAGCAGGTGGGCGAGGGCAAGAAGTCCCTCGCGTACTCGCTCCGCCTGCGTGCCGCGAACCGGACGCTGTCCGCGAACGAGGTCCGCGCGGTGCGCGACGCCGTCGTGGCGTCGGCGGCCACCAAGGTCGGTGCGGTGCTGCGTGGCTGAGCCCGGCCGGGAGGCCGACCCCGCCGAGACCCTGCCGGCACGCACGGCGCTCGTCACGGGCGCCTCGCGTGGCATCGGCCGGGAGATCGCACTGGGTCTCGCGCGAGCAGGGCTGGACGTTGCCCTGCTCGCCCGGGACGCGGAACGGCTCCGGGCCGTCGCCACGGAGATCCGGGCGCTGGGGGCGACGGCGATCGAGCTGACGGCCGACGTGTCCGACCCGGCGGCGGTGCGCGCCGCCGTCGGGCAGGCAGAGGAGGCGCTCGGGTCGATCGACCTGCTGGTCAACAACGCGGGCGCCATCGAGCCGGAGCACCCCCTGTGGGAGGCCGACCCCGACGAGTGGTGGTCCGTGTTCGAGACCAACGTGCGCGCGCCGTTCCTGTTCAGCCGCTATGCGGTGCCGGGCATGATCGCGCGCGGTGGCGGCCGGGTCATCGACCTGGCCTCCGGAGCGAGCTCGCACGAGATGGGCGGGGGCTACTCCGCGTACAACGCGAGCAAGACCGCGCTGACCCGGATGGGCGCCAACCTCCACGCCGACGGCTTCCGGCACGGGATCCGCGTCTTCGAGCTTGCCCCGGGCGTCGTGCAGACCGACATGACGGCCGGCATGACGCTGCACGAGGGCCGCACCCGGTGGACTCCGGTCGAGCGCGTGACCGACGTCGTGAACGCGATAGCGGCCGGCGAGCTCGACGCCTGCTCGGGGTGGTTCCTGCGCGTCTCGCAGGACACGCCCGAGTCGCTGAAGGCGCTGGCGGCCGACGTCGCGCAGGAGGGCGCCGGGGCGACGGCCCGCCGGCTCCGGGTGCTCCCGGCCGGTAGCCGTGATCCGCTGACGGACGCCCTCACCAAGCGCTGACCAGCGGCTTCGTCGGTGTGGCCCGCCCAGCCGGGCGGCCCCGCCGGCACGGTCGGCGGACACGCGACGTTTCACCCTGGGGTACTGGTGTGAGGGGACGGGCACTCCCTACGGTGTGCAAGCAACCGTCCCCTCACGCAAGGAGACCACCATGCGTCATCGTCGTCGCCCCGCGCTCGCCATCGCGAGCCTGGGCATCTGCGCCCTGCTCGCGTCAGCGGGCCAGGCCGTCGCCACGGAGGCCACGAGCGAGCAGGCGGAGCCGTCCGTCGCGGCCGCCGCGACACCGCTCACCGCGAGCAACTTCCGCTACACGCTGTCGGAGACGTCGTCGTCCCTGATCGGCGCGCTGGACTCGGCGCTGCCGAACGTGACCATGGGAGCGGTGGCCGATGACGCCAACCGCACCCCGAGCTGCGGGAGCGCGCCGTCGGTCACGAACCGCACCGCGTACTACTGCTGGAACACGGGCGACCAGGACACCCCCGACTGGTACCCGCAGGGCATCACCACCAGCTCCGACGCGTACGAGGCCGGGACGTACGACGGCAAGCGCCTCAACCTCGTGAGCTGGTACGACCACGCCGAGGACGGCATCGACAAGGGCGTCCGCGTCAGCGTGTCCAACCTGTCCGCGAGCGCGTCCGCGCCGCCGTACCGGCACATCCTGCTGGTCGAGCCGACCGGGACCACGAGCGCGCCGTCGTACAAGGCGGTCGACGTCCACGCCGGCGGCATCATGTGGTACGGCAACCTGCTGTACGTGGCGGACACGAGCGGTGGCTTCCGCGTGTTCGACCTGGACCACCTGTGGCAGGTCTCGACGGGGAACTCGTCGGCCATCGGGCGCCAGTCCGACGGCTCGTACCACGCGTTCGACTACAAGTACGTGCTGCCGCAGACGGCGAAGTTCACGGACTCGACGGCCGGCGGCTACGCGCAGCTGCAGCACTCGTCGGTCTCGCTCGACCGGACGAGCACGCCCGACTCGGTGATCGTGAGCGAGTACCGCACCTCAACCGATATCGCGAACGGCGCCCAGGTACGCACGATCCGGGTCCCGATCGACTACACAGACCGGTACCTGAAGCCAGCCTCGGACGGCGTCATCAAGGCGACCGAGGCCTACCGAATTGACCTGGAGAGCGTTCAGGGCTCCACCGCGATCAACGGTGAGTTCTTCTACTCGCAGAGCGACGGCACGAACTTCTCGGACCCGAACGCCGACGGCGACCTGCACACGTTCGTGGCGCCGTCCGGCTCGATGGTGCGGCACGGCAACGCGCTCACGGTGGGCTCGGAGGACCTGTCCTACGACCCCACCCGCGACTACCTGTGGTCGCTCGGCGAGCACCCGGGCTACCGGTGGGTGTACGCCGCGGACGCCTCGTCGTTCTGAACGTAGCCCGCACCCGTCGGACGCCCAGGCCACCCAAGGTGACCTGGGCGTCCGGCACGTATGGCCGCCTGGTGAGGACGGCCCGGCGAACCTAGTGTGGGGGTCGATGACCCTCCGAATCGAAGATTACGGAATTGTCGGGGATCTGCAGACCGCTGCCCTGATCGGTCGGGACGGCTCGATCGACTGGATGTGCCTGCCGCGCTTCGACTCCCCGGCGTGCTTCGCGGCGCTGCTGGGTAGCGACGAGCACGGGTCGTGGCGCCTCGGGCCCGAGGCAGGCGGGGAGTGCACCAGCCGCCGCTACCGGGACGGCACCCTGGTCCTGGAGACGGAGTGGGACCGGCCCGAGGGCAGGGTCCGGGTGATCGACCTGATGCCTCCGCGCAGCCACCAGGCCGACGTCGTCCGGATCGTCGAGGGGATCAGCGGGAGCGTCCCGATGACGACCGAGCTGCGCCTGCGGTTCGACTACGGGAACGTCGTGCCCTGGATCACGCAGGACGGCGCGGCCCTGCGGGCCGTGGCCGGCCCTGACTCCGTCCGTCTCGACACCGCGGTCGAGATGACCCGCGACGACGTGGCCGGCGGCTCGGTCCTGCGCGCCCGGTTCACCGTGGGCCCTGGCGAGCGGGTGCCGTTCGTCCTGACGTACCACGCGTCCTACGAGGCCACGAAGGATCCCGTCGAGGCGGATGGGGCGCTCCGGGACACCGAGGAGTTCTGGCAGTCGTGGATCGCGGGGTCCAGCTACGCCGGCCCCTGGGCCGACGCCGTGCACCGGTCCCTCATCACGCTGAAGGCCCTGACCTACGCCCCGACCGGGGCCATAGCGGCGGCCGCCACGACGTCGCTGCCCGAGGAGATCGGCGGCGCGCGCAACTGGGACTACCGGTACTGCTGGCTGCGTGACGCCGCGTTCACCCTGCAGGCCCTGGTCGGTACGGGGTTCATCGACGAGGCGCGTGCCTGGCGGGCGTGGCTCCTGCGCGCCGTCGCGGGCGACCCGGCGGACCTGCAGATCATGTACGGGCTCGACGGGCGACGGCGCCTGCCGGAGTACACGCTCGACTGGCTGCCCGGGTTCGAGGGCTCGATCCCGGTGCGGATCGGCAACGGCGCGGCGGGCCAGCTCCAGATCGACGTGTGGGGCGAGACGCTCGATGCCCTGCACCTGGCGCGCGCGGCAGGCCTGGAGCCCGACGCGGAGTCCTGGCGCATGCAGAAGGCGCTCCTGGACCACCTCGAGGACCACTGGGCCGACCCCGACAACGGGCTCTGGGAGATGCGCGGCCCGCGGCGCGCCTTCGTGCACTCGCGGGTCATGGCCTGGGCCGGGTTCGACCGCGCCGTCCGCGCCGTCGAGGAGGGCGGTCTGGTGGACGAGCCCGTCGAGCGGTGGCGGGCGGTGCGCGACCGCATCCACGCCGAGGTGTGCGCCGAGGGGTTCGACGCGGACCGGAACACGTTCACGCAGTTCTACGGGTCGGAAGGGCTCGACGCGGCCCTGCTGCTGATCGGGCAGGTGGGGTTCCTGCCCTGGGACGACCCGCGCGTCGTCGGCACCGTCGACGCGGTGCAGCGCGAGCTGAGCCAGGACGGGCTCCTGCTGCGGTACGACACCGCGGCCGACGACCGGGTGGACGGCCTGCCCGGCGGTCAGGCGACGTTCCTGGTCTGCAACTTCTGGCTGGTCGACGCGCTGCACGGGATCGGGCGGCGCGAGGAGGCGGTGGCCCTGTTCGAGCGGCTGCTCTCGCTCCGCAACGACCTGGGCCTGCTGAGCGAGGAGTACGACGTGCGCACGGGCCGTCAGCTCGGCAACACGCCGCAGGCGTTCAGCCACCTCGGCCTGGTCAACAGCGCGCTGCGCCTCGGCCAGGGCATGACGGCCCGCGACGTGGAGGCCGGCGTCGTCGAGCAGGTGGAGCTGTAGCGCTCACCCCTGGGCGTCGCGCCAGGCGACCCACTCCTCGACGAGGGACAGGTCGAGGTCGGGCACGCCGAGCCCGATGGTGAACAGCGTGGCGCCCGCCGCCACGAACGGGTCGGCGAGCTCCGCGGGCGAGCCGTGCCGCACCTCGGCCGAGCGCTCCACCAGTGTCGCGGTGTCGCGGCCGACGGCGGCCCCGTGCTCGTCGAGGATCCCGGACTTGCGGACCAGGGTCGGCGCGTCGGAGAACGAGTGCCAGATGTCGGCGTGCTCGGCCACCAGGCGCAGCGTCTTCCTCTCGCCCCCGCCGCCGATCAGGATCGGGATGTCGCGGGTCGGCGCCGGGTTGCCCGCCGCGAGCCGGGCGCGGATGCGCGGCAGTGCCGCGCCGAGGTCGGCGATCCGGGACCCGACGGTCCCGAAGTCGTAGCCGAACTCGACGTAGTCCCGCTCCTTCCAGCCGGCGCCGAGGCCGAGGATCAGCCGGCCGCCCGAGATGTGGTCCACGGTGCGCGCCATGTCGGCGAGCAGGTCGGGGTTGCGGTAGCCCACAGCTGTGACCAGCGCGCCGATCTCGACGCGCTCGGTCTGCTCGGCCCACGCGCCGAGCATGGTCCAGCACTCGAAGTGCTTGCCGTCGGGGTCCCCGTTGAGCGGGAAGAAGTGGTCCCAGTTGAAGACGATGTCGACGCCGGCGTCCTCGCAGCGCAGCACGGCGTCGCGGATCTGGCCGTAGTCGGCGTGCTGCGGGTGGAGCTGGACGGCGATGCGGGCCGGTCGATCGATCATGCCGCAGGGTAGGCCGTCGCGAAGACGTCACGCTAGGGCGCGCCGCCCCGACGTGTGTCGGTCACGTCGGACAGGGTGCCGGTGGGCCGAGACTATGGGTGTGACGCCGGTCGGCGACAACGCGATGACAGGAGCACAGATGCCGAACTACAGCACGTCCACGGAGATCGACGCCACGCCCGAGGCGGTGTGGACGGTCCTGTCCGACGTCGAGCACATGCCCGAGTGGACACCCTCCATGACGTCCGTCGAGATCATCGACGGGCCGAACCCGCCGGACGTCGGCACCCAGGTGCGGATCGAGCAGCCGAAGATGCGGCTCGCGATCTGGCTGGTCGACGAGTGGGACCCGCCGCGGCACTTCGCATGGATCAGCGAGGCCGCCGGCGTCACCACGCAGGCCGAGCACCTGGTGGAGCCGCTGCCCGAGGGCCGTTCCCGGGTGACGCTCGCGATCACGCAGACGGGCGGGCTGGCGTGGCTGCTCGGCGGGCTGACCAGGGGTCGCACGCGGCAGTACGTCAACGCCGAGCTGGGCGGTCTGAAGGCGCGGGTCAAGCCGTAGCCCGGCGCTGCGGCTCAGCCCGGGCGCCCCGGGTCAGCCCCGCACCGCCACCACGAACACCCGTCGGAACGCCAGCGGCGTCCCGTAGGCCCGCCCCGGGTAGGCCTCGCGCAGAGCCGCGCCGAGCTCCTCCCCGAACCGGGTGCGCAGCGCGGGGTCCTTGGCCTCCAGCGCCTGGAGCGTGGGCTGGGCGCCCGTCGCCGAGATCCAGCGCAGCACCGGGTCCGGCCCGTGCAGCAGGTGCGTGTAGGTGGTCTCCCATGCGTCCACCGTCCAGCCTGGCCGGGCCAGGAGGTCCAGGTACTCGGCCGGGTCGGCGGTGGCCCGGCGTTCGACCGGCCCGACGACGTCGGCGTACGGCGCGCGGGCGGCGACCTCCCGCAGCAGGACGTGGCTGGGCGCGTCGTGGTTGCCCGGGACCTGGAAGGCGAACGTCTGTGCCGCCCGGTCAGCGAGCGCGGGCAGCAGGTTGCGATGCCCCGGCACCCATTGCAGCGCGGCATTGCTGATGACGAGGTCGGCGGTGTGGTCGTCGGAGCTGAGGTCGGCGAGCACGTACTCGGTGTCCGGGTCGGCCGCGCGGGCCCGCTCGATCATGGCGGGGGAGGCGTCCGCCCCGGTCACGTGGGCCTCGGGCCAGCGTGCGCGGAGCACGGCGGTGAGGTGCCCGGGCCCGCACCCCAGGTCGAGGACAGTGGCGGGCTCCCCGGGCACCCGGGCGACCAGCTCGGTGAACGGGCGCGACCGCTCGTCCGTGTACTGCAGGTAGGCGCCGGGATTCCAGTCGGCCATCGCCACTCCTCGTCGTCGAGTATCTTGATGTCAAGATACATTACCGACGCGATCGGTTCGGGCGGCCGTCACCGGCTCGTGCCGGACGGGGAAGTTGATCGAGTTGGCGATGAAGCAGGTGTCGTGCGCCTGCTCGTGCAGCGCCGCGGCCCGCTCGACCATGGCCGGGTCGGCGACGGTCACCTCCGGCCGCAGCACGACCTCGGTGAACCGGCCGCTGTTGCCCTCCTCCCGCATGACACCGCTGGCGGCGTCCACGTAGTCGGTGACCACGATGCCGGCCCGTGCGCACAGCGACAGGAAGGTGAGCATGTGGCACTCGGACAGGGAGGCGACCAGCAGATCCTCCGGGTTCCACCGCTCAGGCGTGCCGCGGAATGCGGGGTCGGCGCTGCCCTTCAGCACCGGCTTGCCCTCGACGACCACGTCGTGGTCCCGCGCGTAGCCGCGGTAGCCGGCCCCGGTGTCGCCGCTCCAGCGCACTGTGACCTGATAGTCGTGCTGCCTGCTCATGCTTCTTCTCCTAGTTCGGTGAGAACGGACATCGTGGCCAGGACGTGTTCACGCGCGTGGGCAGCGGCCTCCTGCGGATCGCCGTCCGTGATGGCTTGGATCAGCCGCCGGTGCTCGTCGTCCACCAGGGCCGGCCGGGCGGACGCGGTCAACGAGGCTCGCGTGGAGACGGTGATCTGGTCCCAGATCCGGTCCAGCACCTCCAGCGCCGCTTGGTTGTCCGCGAGCGCGGCGACGGACCGGTGGAACACTCGGTTGTGCCGGACACCCGCGACCAGATCCCCGTGCCGTGTGGCCTCATCGGCCAGGTCGGCGTGCTCGACGAGCCGGGCCAGGCTCGCCGGGGACAGCTCGCCGTCCCGCTGCCGGCGCGCGGCCAGCTCCGCGGTCAACGCTTCCAGGGAGGCGCGCACGAGGTAGGCGTCCCGCAGCGCCTTGGCGTCCAGCTCGACCACTGTCACACCGCGCCGCGCGGCCCGCACCAGGCCGTCGCTCTCCAGCCGCCGCAACGACTCCCGGACCGGCGTGCGGCTGACGCCGAGCCGTTCGCACAGCTCCAGCTCGGTGACCGGCTGCCCGGCGGGATACGTGCCGAGCACGATCAGGCGCCGGACCTCGTCGTAGACGTCCATAGCATGCAATGTATACAAAGAATGGGTCGAGCGGAAGGGCACCGAACTTCCGGCGCGGCAGTCGCGCCCGCAGATCATCCCCGTGTCAGATCGGCAGGTCGCTGGGGTGCCCCGCCGGTCTGACACTGTGCTCGGCCGTCAGGGAACGAGCAGCACCTTGCCGGTCGTGCCACGGCCCTCCAGCGCCTCGTGCGCCGCCCCGGCGTCGGACAGCGGGTACGTGGCCCCGATGCGGACCTCCAGGTCGCCCGACGCCGCGGACCCGAGCACCTCGGAGGTGCGCCACTCGAGCTCGCCGCGGGTGAGCGTGTAGTGGGCGCTCGTCGGCCGCGTGAGGTACAGGGAGCCGCCCTTGTTGAGCCGCTGCGGGTCGACCGGCGGCACCTGGCCGGACGCGGCGCCGAACAGCACCAGCATCCCGCGGATACGCAGGGAGGCGAGGGACGCCTCGAAGGTGGACCTGCCGACGCCGTCGTACACGACGTGCACGCCCTGGCCGTCGGTGAGCCTGCGCACGAGCGGGGGCAGGTCGGCCGTGATGTCGGCCATCTCGGCGTAGTCGATGGTGTGCGTGGCACCGGCCGCCGCGGACAGCGCGGCCTTCTCCGGCGTCGAGACCGTGGTCAGGACCCGCCCGCCGCGCGCGACGGCGAGCTGGGTGGCCAGCAGGCCGACGCCGCCCGCGCCCGCGTGCAGCAGCACGTCGTGCCCGGGCTGCACCTCGAACGTGGACGAGACGAGGTAGTGCGCGGTGATGCCCTGCAAGGTGAGCGCGGCTGCGGTGGTCAGGTCGAGCCCGGCGGGCACGTGCACGACGCCGGACGCGTCCACGGCCACGAGCTCCGCGTACGAGCCGGGCCCGTCGTGCCAGGCGACCCGGTCGCCGATCGCGAAGCCGGTGACGTCGTCGCCCAACGCCTCCACGGTGCCCGCGCCCTCGACGCCCACCACGTGGGGGTACTTCATCGGGTAGACACCGGCGCGGCGATAGGTGTCGATGAAGTTCACTCCCGCCGCGGCGACGCGGACCAGGAGCTGACCTGGACCGGGGGTGGGCTCGGGGAGCTCGGTGTACGACAGGACCTCGGGGCCGCCCGCTTCACGGGCTACGACTGCGTGCATGGTCCGACCCTATGTCGGAGCGAATGTGTAGGGAGCGGCCACGAGGCGGGAACGAGTTTCCCCATCCTGCATAAGTATGTATGCTACCGAATATGTCCAGCAGCCAGCTCATCCGAGTCGCCGTCGCCGGCGCGTCCGGTTACGCGGGCGGGGAGGCCCTGCGCCTCCTGGCGGCCCATCCCTTCGTCGAGATCGGCACGCTCACCGCGCACTCGAACGCCGGATCGAGCCTCGGCGAGGTCCAGCCGCACCTGCGCGGCCTCGCGCACCGCATCCTGGAGCCCACCACCCCGGACGCGCTGCGCGGGCACGACGTCGTGCTGCTCGCCCTGCCGCACGGCGCGTCGGGCCAGGTGGCGGCCCAGCTACCGGAGGACGTCCTCGTCGTGGACCTCGGCGCCGACCACCGGCTGGAGTCCGCGAGCGACTGGGAGCAGTTCTACGGCTCGGCGCACGCCGGGACCTGGCCCTACGGCATGCCTGAGCTGATCCACGCCGAGGCGCCCGGAGCCGACGTCGCGACGGCCGCGCGCCAGCGCGACAAGCTGGCCGGCGCGCGCCGCATCGCGGTGCCCGGCTGCAACGTGACCGCGGTGACCCTGGGCCTGCAGCCCGGCGTCGCGGCGGGCGTGGTGGAGACGAGCGACATCGTGGCCGTGCTGGCCAACGGCTACTCGGGCGCCGGCAAGGCGCTCAAGCCGCACCTCCTGGCGAGCGAGGCGCTGGGCGCCGCGCAGCCGTACGCCGTGGGCGGCACCCACCGGCACGTCCCGGAGATCCAGCAGAACCTGCGGGTCGCCGGCGCCCCGGAGGTGACCATCAGCTTCACGCCCACCCTCGTGCCGATGTCGCGCGGCATCCTCGCGACGGCGACCGCCCGGCTGGCCAAGGGCGTCGACCCGGAGCAGGTTCGCGCCGCGTGGGAGGCCGCGTACGCCGACGAGCCGTTCGTGCATCTGCTCCCCGAGGGCCAGTGGCCCAGCACGGCGATGACGCTCGGCGCCAACACCGCGTGCGTGCAGGTCGCGGTCGACGCGGCGGCCCGCAGGGTCGTCACCGTCACGGCCATCGACAACCTCGTCAAGGGGACGGCGGGCGCCGCCGTCCAGTCCATGAACCTCGCCCTCGGCCTGCGGGAGACCGCCGGCCTCATCACCGAAGGAGTCGCACCGTGAGCGTCACCGCCGCACAAGGGTTCCGGGCGGCCGGGATCACGGCCGGCCTCAAGGCGTCCGGCACGCCGGACCTGGCGCTCGTCGTCAACGACGGCCCCGAGCACTCCGCGGCCGCGGTGTTCACGAGCAACCGCGTCGTCGGCGCGCCCGTCATGTGGTCGCGGCAGGCGGTGAAGGACGGCGTCGCGCGCGCCGTCGTATTCAACTCCGGCGGCGCCAACGTGTGCACCGGTCCGGGCGGCTTCCAGGACGCGCACGCCACCGCCGAGAAGGTCGCGGACGAGCTCGGGATCGGCGCGATCGACGTCCTGGTGGGCTCGACCGGCCTGATCGGCGTGCGGCTCGCCGCCGACAAGCTCCTGGCGGGCGTCCCCGTCGCCGTCGGCGCGCTCGCGGCCGACGACGCCGCGGGCCAGGCCGCCGCGACCGCCATCATGACCACCGACACCGTGCCGAAGACCGCGGTGCGCACGGTCGAGACGCCGTCGGGCACCTTCACCGTGGGCGGCATGGCCAAGGGCGCCGGCATGCTCGCCCCGGCCCTGGCGACGATGCTGTGCGTGATCACCACCGACGCTTCCGTCCCGGCGGAAGCCGCGGACGCCGCCCTGCGGGCAGCCACGAGGGTCACCTTCGACCGCGTCGACTCCGACGGCGCCATGTCCACCTCGGACACCGTGGTGCTGATGGCCTCGGGCGCCGCGGCCGTGACGCCGGACCTCGACGTCCTCACCGAGGCCGTCACCGCGATCTGCGCCGACCTCGCGCGCCAGCTCGTCGCCGACGCCGAGGGCGCGTCCCACGACATCGCCATCACCGTCACGGGCGCCACCACCGAGGACGCCGCGCTCGCCGTCGCGCGCGCCGTGAGCCGGTCGAACCTGGTCAAGGCCGCCGTGTTCGGCAACGACCCCAACTGGGGACGCATCCTGTCGCAGGTCGGCACCGTGCCCGAGGAGGTCGCGCCCTTCGACCCCGCCGAGCTCGACGTCAGCGTCAACGGCGTCATGGTCTGCAAGGCAGGCGGCGCCTACGAGCCCCCGGAGAAGGTCGACATGGCCGGGGCGCGGGACGTCACGTTCACCATCGACCTGCACGCCGGCGACGCCGAGATCACGCTCTGGACCAACGACCTCACGCACGACTACGTCCACGAGAACAGCGCGTACAGCTCATGAGCAGCGACATCGTCAACGGCCTGAGGCCCGACCAGAAGGCCGAGGTGCTGATCGAGGCCCTGCCCTGGCTGCAGGAGTTCTCGGGCGCGCTCGTCGTCGTCAAGTACGGCGGCAACGCGATGCTCGACGCCGAGCTCAAGGCCGCGTTCGCCCAGGACATGGTGTTCCTGCGGCAGGTCGGGCTGCGGCCCGTCGTCGTGCACGGCGGGGGACCGCAGATCAACGCCATGCTCGACCGGCTCGGCATCGCCTCGGAGTTCAAGGGCGGTCTGCGCGTCACCACGCCGGAGGCGATGGAGGTCGTGCGCATGGTCCTGACCGGCCAGGTCAGCCGCGAGCTGGTCGGCCTGATCAACGCGCACGGCCCGGTCGCCGTCGGCCTCTCGGGGGAGGACGGCGGCCTGCTCGGCGCGGAGCGCCGCCACGCCATCGTGCAGGGCGAGCCCGTCGACGTCGGCCTCGTGGGCGACGTCGTCCAGGTGGACCCGCGCGCCGTCGAGGACCTGCTGGAAGCCGGCCGCATCCCCGTCGTGTCCACGATCGCGCCCGACAAGGACGACCCGACCCAGGTGCTGAACGTCAACGCCGACACCGCGGCCTCGGCGCTCGCGGTGGCTCTGGGCGCCAAGAAGCTCATCGTCCTGACCGACGTCGAAGGGCTGTACACCTCCTGGCCCGACCGCGGCTCGCTGGTCGAGCGGATCACGGCGCCCGAGCTGTCCGAGCTCCTGCCCGGACTGGAGTCAGGGATGGTGCCGAAGATGGAGGCGTGCCTGCGCGCGGTCGAGGGCGGCGTGGCCGCCGCGACGGTCATCGACGGCCGCCAGCCGCACAGCGTGCTGCTGGAGGTCTTCACCACGAGGGGCAACGGGACGATGGTGGTTCCGGCACCCCCGGTGGTCGAGCCCGCGCTGGTCGAGCCCGCGCTGGTCGAGCCCGCGCTGGTCGAGCCTGTCGAGACCCTGGAAAGAGGAAGCAACGCATGAGCACGGTGACCCCGGCCGAGCCCTCGGCCCTGTCCACGAACGGCTCCGTCGCCGCCTGGACCGAGCGGTACACCGGCGCGGTGATGGACACGTTCGGCCCGCCGCAGCGAGTACTGGTCCGCGGCGAGGGCGCGTACGTCTGGGACGCGGACGGCAAGCGCTACCTCGACCTGCTCGCCGGCATCGCGGTGAACGCGCTGGGCCACGCCCACCCGACGCTCACGGCGGCGATCAGCGCCCAGCTCGGCACGCTGGGGCACGTCTCGAACTTCTTCGGCACGCCCGCCCAGATCGCCCTGGCGGAGACGCTGCTCCGGGCCGCGGAGGCGCCCGACGGGTCGCGCGTGTTCCTGACCAACTCCGGCACGGAGGCGGTCGAGGCGGCGTTCAAGATGACGCGCCGCGTCGCGACGTCGTCCGGCGTGGGCACCCGCACGCGGGTCCTCGCCCTGGAGGGCGGCTTCCACGGCCGGTCGATGGGCGCCCTCGCGCTGACCGCGAAGGCCGCCTACCGGGAGCCGTTCGAGCCGCTCCCGGGCGGCGTCGAGCACCTGCCGTTCGGCGACCTCGCGGCCCTCGACGCCGCGTTCGCGCCCCAGGCCATCGCGGAGCGCGGCGAGGTCGCCGCCCTGGTGGTCGAGCCCGTCCAGGGCGAGGGCGGGGTGCGGTCCCTGCCGCCCGGCTACCTCGCGGCGGCCCGCCGCCTGACCACGGCGCACGGCGCGCTGCTCGTGCTGGACGAGGTCCAGACCGGCATGGGCCGGTGCGGCTCCTGGTTCGCCTACCAGCAGCCGGAGGTCGGCGGCGGCATAGTGCCCGACGTCGTCACGGTCGCCAAGGGCCTCGGCGGCGGCTTCCCCGTGGGCGCGGTCATCGCGTACGGCGCGGCCGCGCGCCTGCTGGGCCGTGGCCAGCACGGCAGCACGTTCGGCGGGAACCCCGTCGCGGCGGCGGCGGCGCTCGCGACGATCGGCGTGATCGAGCGCGACGGCCTGCTGGCGAACGTGCGGGAGATCGGCGCGCTGCTGCGCCAGGAGATCGAGATGTGCGGCAGCCCGCTCGTCAAGGAGGTCCGCGGGCGCGGGCTGCTGCTCGCCGTCGTGCTCAACGAGCCCGTGGCGCCCCAGGTGGCCGCGGCCGCGCTGGAGGCCGGGCTCATCGTCAACGCCGTGGCGCCCGACGCGATCCGGCTCGCCCCGCCCCTGATCCTGACCGCGGAGCAGGCCACGGAGGCCGCCCGCTTCTTCGCAACGCTGGTCGAGCCTGTCGAGACCGAGGAGAACCCCGCATGACCCGCCACTTCCTGCGCGACGACGACCTGACGCCCGCCGAGCAGAAGGCAGTCCTGGAGCTCGGCCTCGCCCTGCGCGAGGACCGCTACCTCAGCCTGTCGCAGGACGGCCGCCGCCCGCTGGAGGGCCCGCGCGCCGTCGCGTTCATCACGGACAAGCCGACGCTGCGCACCCAGGTGTCCTTCGCGGCGGGCATCGCCGAGCTCGGCGGGTTCCCGCTCGTCGTGGACGGCAACCTCGCCAAGATCGGCGTGCGCGAGTCCATCGCGGACACCACGCGCGTGCTCGACCGGCAGGTCTCCGCGATAGCGTGGCGCACTTTCGGGCAGGACCGCATCGAGGAGATGGCCGCCGTCTCCCGCGTGCCGGTCATCAACGCCCTGACGGACGACTTCCATCCGTGCCAGATCCTCGCGGACCTGCTCACGGTGGCGCAGCTCCGCGGGCTGGATGCCCTGCCGGGCACCACGTTCGCCTACGTGGGCGACGCCGCGAACAACATGGCGAACTCCTACCTGTTGGGCGGCGCCACAGCGGGCATGCACGTCCGGGTCGCGGGCCCGGAGGGCTTCCTGCCCGACGCCGCCGTGGTCGCCCGGGCGCACGAGATCGCCGGTGCGACGGGCGGCTCGGTGACCGTGACGGCGTCGGCCAAGGACGCCGTCGCGGGAGCCGACGTCGTGGCCACCGACACCTGGGTGTCGATGGGCGACGAGGCCGAGGCCGAGGAGCGGGCCAAGCCGTTCTGGGACTTCCAGCTGAACGCGGAGCTGCTCGCTGGCGCCGCCGAGGACGCGCTGGTGCTGCACTGCCTGCCGGCCTACCGCGGCAAGGAGATCACCGCGGAGGTCATCGACGGCCCGCAGTCCGTGGTCTGGGACGAGGCCGAGAACCGGCTGCACGCCCAGAAGGCGCTGCTGGCCTGGCTGCTGGAGCAGGGCTGATGGTCACCAAGCAGACGGTGACGACCGCGACCACCGCGACCACGAAGGCGGCCCGGCACGCCCGGATCACGGCGATCGTGAGCCGCAGCGCCATCCACTCGCAGGCCGAGCTCGCCGGCGCCCTCGCGGCCGACGGCGTGAGCGTCACGCAGGGCACCCTGTCGCGCGACCTGATCGAGCTGCAGGCCGAGAAGGTACGTGGCTCGGACGGCACGCTGGTCTACGCCGTCCCGGGCGAGGGCGGGGACCGCAGCGCGCAGTCGGACGCGAGCGAGGAGTACCTGTCCGCCCGGCTGGCCCGGCTCGCCAAGGAGCTGCTGGTCTCGGCGGAGTCGTCGGGCAACCTCGTGGTCCTCCGAACCCCGCCGGGGGCAGCGAACCTGCTGGCCTCGGCGATCGACCACTCGGTGTTTCCCGGGATGCTCGGCACGATCGCAGGGGACGACACGATCCTCGTCATCGCGCGGGATCCCGACGGCGCCGCGCTGGCGGGACGCTTCCTCGCGCTCAGCGCCTGAAGACACACCACAATCGCACCTGAAACCACCACCGGAAAGAGAACGTCAATCATGACTGAACGCGTCGTGCTCGCCTACTCGGGCGGCCTGGACACCTCCGTCGCCATCGGCTGGATCGCCGAGGCCACCGGGGCCGAGGTGGTCGCCGTGGCCGTCGACGTCGGCCAGGGCGGCGAGGACATGAACGTCATCCGCAAGCGCGCGCTGGACTGCGGCGCCGTCGAGGCGTACGTCGCCGACGCGCGCGACGAGTTCGCCGCTGAGTACTGCATGCCCGCGCTGCGGGCCAACGGCATGTACCTCGACCGCTACCCGCTGGTCTCCGCCATCTCGCGCCCCGTCATCGTGAAGCACCTGGTGCGCGCGGCCCGCCAGTTCGGCGCCTCCACCGTGGCGCACGGCTGCACCGGCAAGGGCAACGACCAGGTCCGGTTCGAGGTGGCCACCACCTCGCTCGCGCCCGACCTGAAGTCGATCGCGCCGGTGCGCGACCTCGCCCTGACCCGCGAGAAGGCCATCGAGTACGCGGAGCGCAACGATCTCCCGATCGCGACCACGAAGAACAACCCGTTCTCGATCGACCAGAACGTGTGGGGCCGCGCCGTGGAGACGGGCTTCCTCGAGGACATCTGGAACGAGCCCACCAAGGACGTCTACTCCTACACCGACGACCCGACGTTCCCGCCGGTCGCCGACGAGGTCATCCTCACGTTCGAGCAGGGCGTCCCGGTGGCGATCGACGGCGTCTCCGTCACCCCGCTGCAGGCCATCCAGGAGATGAACCGCCGCGCCGGCGCGCAGGGCGTGGGCCGCATCGACATCGTCGAGGACCGCCTGGTGGGCATCAAGTCCCGCGAGATCTACGAGGCCCCCGGCGCGATCGCCCTCATCACGGCGCACCAGGAGCTGGAGAACGTCACGCTGGAGCGCGAGCAGGCCCGGTTCAAGCGCCAGGTGGAGCAGCGCTGGAGCGAGCTCGTCTACGACGGCATGTGGTTCTCGCCGCTGAAGAAGTCCCTGGACGTGTTCGTCGACGACACGCAGAAGTACGTGTCGGGCGAGATCCGCATGGTGCTGCACGGCGGCCGGGCCACCGTGACCGGGCGCCGCTCGGAGCAGTCGCTGTACGACTTCAACCTCGCCACCTACGACGAGGGCGACGCGTTCGACCAGTCGCAGGCCCGCGGCTTCATCGAGATCTACGGCCTCACCGCCAAGCTCGCCGCCGCGCGCGACGAGAAGTTCGGCAACGGCGTGGACCTGGGGGTCGGGGCGCTGTGACGGAGCACGACGGCAAGGGCCCCGGCGGCACGGGGAAGGACGTCGCGGGGCACGGCGGCACCGGGAACGACGTCGGACGGCCGACGTCGAGCACCGTCGGCGCGCACTCCGGCCCGAAGGTAGCCCTCTGGGGCGGCCGCTTCGCCGGCGGCCCCGCCCCGGAGCTCGCCGCGCTGTCGCAGTCCACGCACTTCGACTGGAAGCTCGCGCCGTACGACATCGCCGGCTCGAAGGCGCACGCTCGCGTCCTCGCGGGCGCCGGCCTGCTCACCGAGCCGGAGCTCGCGCGGATGATCGACGCGCTGGACATGCTGGAGCAGGACGTCGCCTCGGGCGCCTTCCTCCCGGTGCTCGACGACGAGGACGTGCACACCGCACTGGAGCGCGGCCTGCTGGAGCGCGCCGGTGACGAGCTGGGCGGCAAGCTGCGCGCCGGCCGGTCCCGCAACGACCAGATCGCCACGCTGGTGCGGCTCTACCTGCGCGACCAGGCGCGCACCATCGGCGCGCAGGTCCTGGACCTCGTGGACGAGCTGATCACCCAGGCGATCGCCGCGGGCGACGCGCCCATGCCGGGGCGTACGCACCTGCAGCACGCGCAGCCGGTCCTGCTGGCGCACCACCTGCTGGCGCACGCGTGGCCGCTGCTGCGCGACGTCGACCGCTTCCTCGACTGGGACGTGCGGGCCTCGAAGTCCCCGTACGGCTCGGGCGCGCTCGCGGGCTCGTCGCTCGGCCTGGACCCGGCCGCCGTGGCCGCGGACCTGGGCCTGGAGGGCGGGCCGGTCGAGAACTCGATCGACGGCACGGCGTCGCGCGACGTCGCGGCGGAGTTCGCGTTCGTCGCGGCGATGATCGCCGTCGACCTCTCGCGGTTCGCGGAGGAGATCATCCTCTGGAACACGAAGGAGTTCGGGTTCGTCCGCCTGGACGACGCGTACTCCACGGGCTCGTCGATCATGCCGCAGAAGAAGAACCCGGACATCGCCGAGCTCGCGCGCGGCAAGGCCGGCCGCGTGATCGGCGACCTCACGGGCCTGCTCACCACGCTCAAGGGCCTCCCGCTCGCGTACAACCGCGACCTGCAGGAGGACAAGGAGCCGGTGTTCGACCAGGTCGCGACGCTCACGACGGTGCTGCCCGCGTTCAGCGGCATGGTGCGCACCATGGTCTTCGACACGGACCGCATGGCCGAGCTCGCCCCGCAGGGCTTCTCGCTCGCGACCGACATCGCGGAGTGGCTCGTCAGGCAGGGCGTCCCCTTCCGGGTGGCGCACGAGGTGGCGGGTGCCTGCGTGCAGGAGTGCGAGGCGCGCGGCATCGAGCTGTGGGACCTGTCCGACGAGGACCTCGCCAAGATCTCCGAGCACCTCACGCCCGAGGTGCGCGGCGTCCTCTCGGTCGAGGGCTCGCTCGCCTCGCGCGACGCCGTGGGCGGCACCGCCCCGGTCCGCGTCCGGGAACAGATCGAGGCGGCCAAGGAGCGCTCGACGGAGTACCGCTTCTGGTCCCAGCCGGAGTGACCCGCGAAACTGTCCGGACACACGCTCTACCCCGCCGTCTCGGGAGTGCCGAAGTAGAGCGTGCGTCCGGACAGGCGCTCTACTTCGGGGACTGGAAGGAGTGATGTCCGTGACCGTCTCGGCTGGTGTGCTCGGCGAGCTGCTGGACCTGATCCGGTCCGCCGACGCGCGCCTCGTGTGCGTCGACGGACCGGCCGGCTCCGGCAAGACGACCCTGGCTGCGCAGCTCGCCGACGCGCTGGCGGCCCCGGTGGTCCACATGGACGACCTCTACGAGGGCTGGGCCGGCGGGCCGGACGGCGGCGCGGCGAACCTGCGCCGCTGGGTCCTGGACCCGCTGGCGGCGGGGGAGCAGGTCCGGTACCGCCGCTACGACTGGGTCGACGGCGCGTGGGCCGAGTGGCACGACGTCCCGCCGTCGGCCCACCTCGTGGTGGAGGGGTGCGGCGCGGCCGCGCGCCAGGTGGACGCGCTGGGCGCCTTCCGCATCTGGGTCGAGGCCGACGACGCCGAACGGCTGCGCCGCGGCCTGGAACGCGACGGCGAGGAGGCGCGCGACCACTGGCTGCGCTGGATGGCGGACGAGGCCGCGCACTACGCGCGCGAGCGCACCAGAGAGCGCGCCGACGTGCGCCTGGACGGGTTCGGCGGCGTGTCGAGGGAGAGCAGCCCCAATACCTAGATCTACTAGGCCTAGTGCTGCTAGGGTTCATATCCCTAGCAGCACTAGGCATAGGAGTGCAGGTGCACATCGACAAGGACCTGGTCGCGGCCTCGGCCACACCGCTCGTCCTCGGCATCCTGGCCGACGGCGAGTCGTACGGCTACGCGATCGTCAAGCGCGTCAACGAGCTCTCCGGCGGTCGCATGCAGTGGACCGACGGGATGCTCTACCCCCTGCTCCACCGCCTCGAACGGCTCGGGTACGTGCGGGCGACCTGGGGCACGTCCGAGGCCGGCCGCCGGCGCAAGCACTACGCCCTCACCGAGGCGGGCCGGGAGACCCTCGCCGAGCGCCGACACCAGTGGGCAGTCGTGTCGGAGGCGCTCAAGCAGGTCTGGCAGGACGTCCAGCCCGGCCCCGCCGTCGTCGAGGGGTGGGCGTGATGAGCGAGCACACCCCCGACGGCGACACCGACCGCGCGACCGAGCACGCCGCGCTGGAGGAGCAGCTCGACCAGTGGCGCGGCTACGTCCAGCGCCGCCGCGCGATCTCGGCGGCCGACGTCGACGAGATGGAGGACCACCTGCGCGGCCAGGTCAACGACCTGACGGCGAGCGGGCTCGACGACGAGGAGGCGTTCCTCGTCGCGGTCAAGCGCATGGGCAACCTCGACGAGGTGTCCCGCGAGTTCGCCCGCGAGCACTCCGAGCGGCTCTGGAAGCAGCTCGTCCTGGTCCCGGAGGAGCCCGGCGACAGCGGCCGGTGGCGCGAGCTCGGCGTCGTGCTCACCCTGGCCGTCGCCGCGGGCATCGCGGTCAAGATCCTGCTTGCCGCTGCGGGTGACGACGACCTGGTGCTCGTGCGCAACGGGGTCTTCGCCGTCCTGCCGTTCCTGGCGGGCTACTTCGTGTGGAAGCGACGCGTCCCATGGCGCGTGAGCGCCGTCCTGCTCGCCGCGACGGCCGCGCTCGCCCTGGTGGTGAACCTCTACCCGTTCGAGTCCGGGCCCTACGACGAACCGGGCATGACCCTGTTCCTCGCGATCACCCACACCCCCGTGGTGCTGTGGCTGCTCCTGGGCGTCGTGTACGCGGGCGGCGCGTGGCGGTCCGGCGCGCGGCGCATGGACTTCGTCCGGTTCACCGGCGAGCTCGTCATCTACCTCGCGCTGATCCAGCTCGGCGGCGGCCTGCTCATCGGGCTCACGTTCGGCGTGCTCGACCTCGTCGGCGTGAACTTCGAGCCGTTCCTGACCGACTGGCTCCTGCCGTTCGCGATACCGGGTGCCCTGCTGGTCGGCGCCTGGCTCGTGGAGGCGAAGAAGAACGTCGTCGAGAACATCGCCCCGGTGCTCACCCGCGTGTTCACGCCCCTGACGATCGTGATGCTGGTCGCCATCTTCGTCGTCCTGCTCGTGAACGGCCCGCTCACCTCGGTGGACCGCGACCTGCTCATCCTGATGGACGCGATCCTGGTGCTCGTCCTGTTCCTGCTCCTGTACTCGATCTCGGCCCGCGACCCGCTCGCCCCGCCGGGAATCTTCGACTGGCTGCAGCTGGTGCTCCTCGGCGCGGCGCTCGCGGTCGACGCCGTGGCGCTGACCGCGATGCTCACCCGCATCGCCGAGTTCGGGTTCACCGCCAACAAGGTCGCGGCCCTCGGGCTCAACCTCGTGCTCCTGGTGCACCTGGCGTGGGCGGCCTGGCTCGCCACCGGCTTCGTGCGCGGGCAGCGCACGTTCGGCGCGATCGAGCGGTGGCAGACGCAGTACCTGCCGGTCTACGCGGTCTGGGCGGCGATCGTCGTCGTGGTCTTCCCGCCGGTGTTCGCCTTCGCATAGCCACGCGTCGCCGGTAGTGAGATCGGTGGTCGAGCGTGTCGAGACCCGCTGGAGGTCTCGACAAGCTCGACCACCGGTTTTCACACCCCACGGCCCGGGCGGGCATGATCGGGTGGTGCACGATCCAGCGACAGACGACCTCGGCATGGCCCCCGGCCCCGACTGGTACGCGCGACCGGTCCTCGACGTAGCCAGGGACCTGCTGGGGACCACCCTCACGAGACGCGCGGCCGACGGCGTCGTCTCCCTTCGCCTCACCGAGGTCGAGGCGTACGACGGCGTGACCGACCCGGGCTCGCACGCCTACCGCGGCCGCAACCGCCGGAACGGGACCATGTTCGGCGAGCCCGGGCGGCTGTACGTGTACCGCCACCTGGGCCTGCACCACTGCGTGAACGTGGTGTGCGGTCCGGAGGGCATGCCGGCGGCGGTGCTGCTCCGCGCGGGCGAGGTGCTCGGCGCCCCGGAGTCCGACGGCGTCCGGCTCGCCCGCGCCCGCCGCCTCGCCTCAGGCGTTGTCCCGTCCGACCGCGACCTGGCCCGTGGTCCGGCCCGCCTGGCGGTGGCTCTGGGCCTCGACCTGTCGGACGACGGTGCCGACGTCACCGACCCCGACGGCGAGGTGGTGCTGCGGCTCCAGGCGACCGCTCCGTTGCAGCTCGAGCCCTCGCGGGTCGAGCCCCCGCCGGCCGGCCCCTCGCTGGTCGGCCCCTCGCTGGTCGAGCCTGTCGAGACCACCCCGACCCCCGCCGTCGTCCGGACCGGCCCTCGCGTCGGCGTGAGCGGCGACGGCGGCCGCGCCGACCTGCATCCCTGGCGCCTCTGGCTCGACGGCGAGGAGACGGTCTCCACCTACCGCGCCGCCCAACCCCGACGCCGACGTCAGGCCGGGTAGGTCTCCTCGAGCACGCGGGCCAGGTGGCGCACGATCTCGCGCGGCCCCGACCTCGCGGTTCCCCGCTCGACGTCGCTGTTGTAGTTCGTGTTGGTGTTCACGTCGTACGTCAGCACGCGGCCGTCGGCCGTCCGGATGTTCTCGATGCCGGCGACCTCGATGCCGTGCCGCCTCGTGAACTCGAGGTACTTGCCGACCACCGGGTCGTCGTAGCCCTCGCGCTCGGAGAACAGCCCCCAGTCCTCGTCCGGCGCCATGGAGATGGTCGCGCCGGCCGGCGGGATCGGGCGCCCGGTCTCCGGGTCGATGACGCACGCGTCGGCCGGGCAGAGCTGGAACCCGCCACGCTCCGTGTCGCCGCGGACGGCGTAGACCATCTCGCCGCCGACGATCTCCACGCGGGTGATGCCGCCGTCCGCCGCCACGACGTACTCCTGGACCAGCGTGATGCCGTCAACGGGCTCCTCGTACTCGACGGACTCGACGTAGTCGGCGAGATCCCCGAACGAGTCGAACTTGCGCACCCCCAGCCCCTTGCCGCCCTGGTTGTGCTTGGTGACGAACGGCGTCGGGAACCCCTGCGCGGCCTTCAGCACCTGGTCCCGCCCGACGGCGGCCACGGTGCGCGGCGTGTCGATCCCGGCGGCGCGCAGAGCGGTGAGCTGGTCCACCTTGCTGACCTCGAGCTCCAGCACGCGCCGGCCGTTGACGGTCCGGCGGCCGTACGCCTCCAGCCAGGACAGCACGGCGCGCGAGTAGTCCTTGGTGAGCCCGTGGTCGCGGGTGTGGCTGCTCGCCGAGATGCGGGACCAGAAGATGCCCTCGGGCGGGGCCTCGTCGAGGTCGAGCACGCCGTCGGTCAGCACCCACTCCTCGTACTCGACGCCTTCGGCCGCGAAGGCCTCGGCGAACGGAGGGAACCACTCGGGGTTCTCGTGCAGGGCGTAGATCTTGGGGTTGCTCACAGGGACCTTCCGAACGCACAGCTGCCGTCTATGGAACTCATCAATACTTTCACGGCAGCCGTGCGTCCGGCTGTGTCGTGCGGCACAGGTGCGGCGGCAGCGCCGCCGCCTCCCGTCTTACGGGTTGTCGGCCCGCGGCGCCCCGGAGACCTCGACCGGGTCGCCCGCCGGCTCGTCCGTCGTCGCGGGGGCGGGCTCCGGCGCGATGTCGACCTGCGCGAGGGAGCGCCGCGCCGCCGGGACGGCGAGGATCGCGGCCAGCACCGCGACCAGCAGCACGCCGGCCAGGACCAGGAGCGACTCCACGGAGTACTGGTCCGCCAGCGGGCCGAACACGACCATCGACAGCGGCATCGCGACGGTCATCACGATCCCGACGAAGCCGAACACCCGCCCCTGCATCTCGGGCTCGACCCGCTCCTGGATGATGGTCATGGCCGGGGTGTTGAGGGCCGCGAACATGATGCCGATCAGCAGGCCGAGCGAGAAGAACACCCACATGTTCGTGGACACGCCCAGGCCGGCGACCAGCACGCCCGTGGCGACGACGGAGCCCACCATCAGCCGCACGCGGCGCGTGATCCGCGGCCCGACCGTGGCCATGATGATGCCGCCGAGCAGCATGCCGCCGCCCCAGAACAGCTCGTTGGCCGTCAGCTTCCACACCTCGTCGCCGAACGTGCGGGTGACCATCAGGGGAGTGAGGTAGCTCGGTGCGCCGACCAGGAACATCACCAGCGCGAACAGCGAGACCAGCCACTTCACCGGGGCATTCGAGCCGATGTACCGCACGCCCGCCACCAGATCGCCGAAGTAGCTGACTGGCCCGTCCGCGGCGTCGGACCGCACGAGCCGCGGCACAGTGACCAGCGCGAGCATCCCCACGCCGATGAGCGCGGTCGCCGCGTCCACGAAGAACACGGCGACGATGTCGAAGGACGCGTAGATCACGGCGGCGAGCGCGGGCGCGAGCAGCATCATCCCCGACTGGATCGACTGGAACATGCCGTTGACCCGCATCAGCTGGTCGGTCGGCGCGATCTGAGGGATCATCGCGCTCACGGCCGGCGTCTGGATGCCGGCGAACACGGACCGCACGGCCAGGGCGGCATAGATGACCCAGAGCGAGTCGACGCCGCTGGCCATGAGCAGTGCGAGCCCGAGCGTGGCCACGGCGATGACGGTGTCGGAGCCCATGATCAGGAGCTTGCGGGAGTGCCGGTCGGCCCAGACTCCGCCGAAGATCGACATGAACGCCTGCGGCAGCATGCCGAACACGATGCTCAGCATGAGCACCGACCCGGACCGGGTCTCGATGGTCAGGTGCCACATGACCGCGTACATCACCAGCATCGACCCGAACAGGGAGATCGTCTGCCCGGTCAGGAACAGCGCGACGTTGCGCTTCCAGCCGGGCATGTCGACGTCGCTCATGGCTCCACCCTGCCTGACGGAACGGCCGGGCGCAGAGGCTTTTTGGTCCATGGAACGTCCGACGACGATGCCCGCCAGAACTCATCGCAGCGGACTGACGTCCGCGGGGCCCAGGAACAGCTCGGCCACCGGCAGGGCGACTTCGGGGCGCGCTCGCTAGCATTCGTTTGTGAGAGCGGGATGGTTCGAGGACGCGACCGCGCGCAGCGCGGTCGGCCGCGAGGCCCGGACCGTCGCGTGGGATGCCACGCCGCTGGGTCCGCCGAGCTCGTGGCCGCAGTCGCTGCGCCACGCCGTGCGCCTGTGCTTCTCGACGCGGTTCGCGGTGATGATGGTCTGGGGCCCGGACCTGACGATGATCTACAACGACGGCTATCGGGAGATGCTCGGCTCGGACAAGCACCCCGGTGCGCTGGGCGCATCCGCGCGCGTGGTCTGGGGCGAGATCTGGGACGACATCAGCCCGCTGTTCGACACCGTCCTGACCACGGGGCAGCCGACGCTGAGCCGTGACCTGTACCTGCTGATGAACCGGTCGGGTTACGACGAGGAGACCTACTTCACCTTCTCCTACAGCCCTTTGTCGGACGACGACGGCAGGATCGTCGGCGTGCTGGACATCGCGACCGAGACGACGCAGGGGGTCGTGAACCATCGGCGCCTGGCGACGCTGGGCGCGGTGCACGCAGCCTTGCCGACGACGTTCACGGACCTGCGGAGGTTCGCCCTGCCCGTGGTCAAGGCGCTGTCCATGAGCCCGGACATCTCCCGTGCGGCGGTCTACGACGTGAACGGGCCCGGGGTCGTGCTGGAGTCCGGGGAGGCTCAGGAGGCGGACGAGCTGGCCCTCGTCGTCCGAGCGGTCCGTTCCGGCCGCCGTCAGGTCGCCCACGGCATGGTGGTCAAGCCCGTGCGGTCGGACCGTGGCAGTGGCATGCTCGCCGTCCTCGTCCTGCGCGGGACCACGGTGAGACCGTGGGACGAGGACTACATCCGCTTCATGGTGGTCCTGTCGAGGACGGTCGACGCGGCGCTGCGTGACGGCGTCCGGCGCCGCGCGCACGACGACGCGCTGCGGCTCCGGGCCGTGCGTCTGGAGGAGGAGCGGGCCAGGGCCACCGAGGTGTCCCTCGCGCTCCAGCGGGCCGTGCTGACCGATCCGCCGCAGTTCGACGACCTGGAGGTGGTCGTGCACTACCAGCCGGCCGCGGCCGAGCGGGACATCGGCGGCGACTGGTACGACGCGTTCGCGACGCATGACGGTTCCACGACCCTGGTGATCGGTGACGTGATCGGGCACGACCTCGGTGCCGCGGTCGTGATGGGTCAGCTCCGCGCCCTCGTGCGTGCCATCGGGTACGACAGCCAGGAGACGCCCGCGAGGGTGCTGGAACGCGTCGACGCGGCCATCGACGGGCTCGCGCTCGGGAGCGCGGCGATGGCCACCGTGCTCGTGGCGTGCGTCGAGCAGACGCCCGGGCAACAGCCGGGCCGGCTCCGCACGGTGCGGTGGTCCAGTGCGGGACACCCGCCTCCGATCCTGGTCCGCGCCGACGGCACGTGCGAGATCCTCACGGTTCGGAACGACCTGCTGCTCGGGATGGACCCGGGGGCGCCACGACGGGACCACACGGTCGACATCGGCCCCGGTGACACGCTGGTCCTGTACACGGACGGGCTGATCGAGACGCGGGACAGCGGCCTGCATGCCCGGCTGGACAAGCTCGCCGGTGTCCTCGAGGGAACCCACACCGCGGACCTGGGCTCCGTCGTCCGGACGGCCCTGTCCGGCATGCTGTCCGCCGCGGCCGACGACGACGTCGCGATCGTGATGGTGCGTGCCACCCCGCCCGGCGGCACTTCCTCAGGCCGTGACCCAATAGAGGCGGGCTCAGCCACCGCCGTCGGGCAGACTAGGCCCCCCGGGTCCACGAAGGCCCCCGAGCGGCCCGCCCGGGCCGCACCCACACGAAGCAAGGAGCAACAACGGTGACCGAGATCCTCGACGAGCTGCAATGGCGAGGCCTGGTGGCGCAGTCCACCGACGAGGCCGCGCTGCGTTCTGCACTGTCGGAGGGCACCGTGGACTATTACGTGGGCTTCGACCCCACCGCGCCGTCGCTGCACATCGGCAACCTGGTCCAGATCCTCACCGCGCGCCGGCTGCAGGACGCCGGCCACCGGCCCTACCTGCTCGTCGGCGGCGCGACGGGCCTGATCGGCGACCCCCGCGACTCGGGCGAGCGCACGCTCAACTCGCCCGAGATCGTCGCGAGCTGGGTGGACCGCATCCGCGCGCAGATCGAGCCGCACCTGTCCTTCGACGGCGACAACGCCGCGCGGATGGTGAACAACCTGGACTGGACCGCCCCGATGTCGGCCATCGAGTTCCTGCGCGACGTCGGCAAGCACTTCCGGATGGGCACCATGCTGTCCAAGGACATCGTGGCCAGGCGGCTCGCCTCGGACGAGGGCATCAGCTTCACCGAGTTCAGCTACCAGGTGCTCCAGGGCATGGACTACCGCGAGCTCTACAAGCGGCACGGCATCACGCTCCAGCTCGGCGGCAACGACCAGTGGGGCAACCTGCTGGCGGGTGTGGAGCTGATCCGTAAGGCGGAGGGCGTGAGCGCGCACGCGCTCACCACGCCGCTGATCACCAAGGCGGACGGCACCAAGTTCGGCAAGTCCGAGGGCGGATCCATCTGGCTCGACCCGGACATGACCAGCCCGTACGCCTTCTACCAGTTCTGGCTCAACCAGGCCGACGCCGACGTCGTGAGCTACCTCAAGGTGTTCACCTTCCGCTCGCGCGACCAGATCGCCGAGCTCGAGCGGGAGGTGGCCGAGCGGCCGTTCGCGCGTGAGGCGCAGAAGGCGCTCGCCGGCGACGTCACCACCCTGGTGCACGGCGCGGACGCCACTGAGGCGGTCATCGCGGCGAGCCAGGCGTTGTTCGGCCGAGGCTCGCTCGACGACCTCGACGCCCGGACGCTCGACGGCGCCGTGTCGGAGCTGCCTCGGGTCACGGCCAAGGCCGGCGACCTGGTCGCGGACCTGTTCGTCGGCTCGGGTCTCGTGGCGTCCAAGGGCGCCGCACGCCGGGCGATCGCCGAGGGCGGCGCCTACGTGAACAACGTGAAGGTCGAGTCCGACGACGCCGCGCTCGCCCCCGGGGACCTGCTCCACGGGCGGCACGCGGTGCTGCGCCGCGGCAAGAAGACCCTGGCGGTCGCGACGTCGGAGTGACCCCCTGACCACACCCGGTGCCGGACGGCGGCCGCCTGCTCACGAGCGGGCGGCCGCCGTTCGTCTGCCCGGACCGGATGCTCGGATCTGTCCCTCGAAATCAGCTGAAGTCGGTTCTTGCCCGATTCCGGGCAAGAAGTTGCCGTTCACTCGCCGGATGAGCGAGGCTCGACGACATGAGGACGTCTCCCGACCTCGCCGCCCAGGTGGCGGCGACCACCGGACTCACGCCTGCCGAGGCGGCGCGCGTGATCGGCGACGTGGTCGCCTACTACGCCGAACCGGTGGAGGACGTCGTCCGGCGGCGGCACGCCGAGCTGAAGACCCACGGGGCCAAGAACCCCGAGATCTTCGCGCGGATCGCCGCCGAGCTCGAGTACCAGGTCGTCGCGGCGCCCCGCCTCAGCGAGCGGCAGCTGCGCCGGATGATCTACGGCTGAGCCCGCGCGCCCATCACTTCGAAGGAGCACCAACATGTGTGGAATCGTCGGTTACGTCGGCGGCCAGAACGCGGCCCCGTTGCTTGTCGAGGCGCTCGGCAGGCTGGAGCACCGCGGGTACGACTCGGCGGGCGTCGCCGTCGTCGGCTCGCAGCTGAAGGTCACCAAGCGCGCCGGACGAGTCCGTGACCTGGCCGAGGTGCTGCCCAAGCGGACGTCCGGCCGCGTGGGCATCGGGCACACCCGCTGGGCGACGCACGGGCCCGCGACCGACGTGAACGCCCACCCGCACACCGACGCGAGCGGCAGGGTGGCGGTGGTGCACAACGGCATCATCGACAACGCCGCCGCGCTGCGCGCCCGCCTGACCGACCAGGGGGTGGAGCTCGTCAGCGACACCGACACCGAGGTGTTCGCCCACCTCGTCGCCCTGTCCGACGCCGACACGCTCGAGGGCAAGGTCGTCGACGCGCTGGACGCGGTGGAGGGGACCTACGGGCTGGCCGTGGTGCACGCCGGCTTCCCGGACCGGGTGGTGGTGGCGCGCAACGGCAGCCCGCTGCTGGTCGGCGTCGGGGACAAGGAGATGTTCATAGCCTCCGACCTCGCCGCACTCGTGCGCCACACCACGACCGTCGCGCACCTGGCCGACGGCGAGCTGGCGACCGTCACGGCGTCCGGCTTCACGACGTTCCGGCGCGACCTGACGCGCACGCAGACCACGGCGCGCGAGGTCGACGTCGATCCCAGCGCCTACGAGCACGGCACGATCGACGGGCGCCCGCGCATGTACACCGAGATGCTCGAGCAGCCGGCCAGCGTGGAGCGCGCGCTGCGCGGACGGCTCGACGAACGGTTCGCCACCGCACACCTGGGCGGGCTCGAGATGGACGCCCGCGAGCTGCGCGCGATCAAGCGGGTCAAGATCCTCGGCTGCGGCTCGGCGTACTACGTCGGTCAGATGGGCGCGTCGCTCATCGAGGAGCTCGCGAGGGTCCCCGCCGACGCCGAGGCCGCGAGCGAGTTCCGCTACCGCAGCCCGGTGATCGAGCCGGACACCCTGTACGTGGCGGTGAGCCAGTCCGGCGAGACCATCGACACGCTGCTCGCGGTGGAGGAGATCCGCCGCAAGGGCGGCCGCGTCATCGGCCTGGTCAACGTGGTCGGCTCCGCTGTCGCACGGGCCTGCGACGGCGGGATCTACCTCCACGCCGGGCCGGAGATCGCCGTCGCTTCGACCAAAGCACTCACCACGATGTTCGTCGGCTTCGCGCTGCTGGCGCTCCAGCTCGGGCGTGTCCGCGACCTCTCCGTCGCCGACGGACGCCGGCTCGTCGCGGGTCTGCAGCACCTGCCGGGACACATCGAGCAGGTGCTCGACGGCGAGGAGCAGATCGCACGGACGGCCAAGGTGCTCGCGACGGCGGAGAGCCTGTTCTTCGTGGGCAGGGTCCGGGGATACCCGGTCGCGCGTGAGGGCGCGCAGAAGTTCAAGGAGATCAGCTACCGGCACGCCGAGGCCTACCAGATGTCCGAGCTCAAGCACGGCCCTCTCGCCCTGATCTCGTCGGAGGTACCCACGGTCGCGATCGTGCCCGACGACGAGCTGACCGACCGCAACGTCGCCGCCCTCCACGAGATCGCCGCGCGCGGCGGCCCGCTCGTGGTCGTGACGCACGCCGGCGTGGACCTGGGCGAGCTGCGCGCGGAGCGGATCGAGGTGCCACGCAACGAGCGCGAGCTCGATCCGCTGCTCCTCACGGTGCCGCTGCAGTTGCTCGCGTACCACGCTGCGCTGACGCTGGGACACGACGTCGACAAGCCGCGCAACCTGGCGAAGTCGGTCACCGTGGAGTGACGACGGCGCCGCGGGGCTCGACGACGAGCCCCGCGGTTCTGCCGTTTCGTGGCACCCGCGAGGCGGCTCAACACGGCGATTTGGCGGAGGCGCCGATGGCTGTGTACTGTTCCGGTTGTTCGCCCGGCAGGGAGGTACGGACAGGAAGCGCGAGCAGCGCGACTGGCCGGTCCCGGGGTGGAAACCAACCCAGATCTCGTAGTAGCCTTGTGCGCTCCGGAACTGGGTGGGGGCTTGCCAGATCGCCTCCCCGACTACGGACCCTGACCAGGGTCCTTGCGCCGGAGAACGTGATACGGTAAGTTACAGAGGTTGCCTCCGAGGCGGATGAAGCGGCTAACGCCGCGATCTGCCGGAAGGCTCCCTACCTCGCAGGTCGTCGAAGTTCACGCTTCCGACGATAGCGAAAATGGGTACCAGAATTCATTCGGGCATTCGAATAATTCTCCTGGCCAACTGGCCGGCGGGGATTTGGAAAAGTCCGAAAGAGCCTGGTAAGTTTGAGGAACTGCCCCGGGCAGGGAAGTGATCGGAATGATTGCGACTCTGACGGTGTGCGTCGGTTGTTTGAGAACTCAACAGTGTGCTTGATAGTCAATGCCAATGTTTTATCCCCTTGCGGGTGTGGCTTTGCTGACCGTCTGGTTGGTGGGGTTGCGTGTTGTGAGGGGTTGTTTGGTTAGACCGAATCTAGCCAGAATTGGTCTGGCCGGTATCATTGTTCGCACTCATTCTTCGGGGTGGGTGTGGATGTTTCTCTTTTACGGAGAGTTTGATCCTGGCTCAGGACGAACGCTGGTGGCGTGCTTAACACATGCAAGTCGAA
>NZ_JBHUUX010000053.1:0-42442 GCF_042670845.1 Promicromonospora sp. NPDC057138
GTCCGGGCCTACGCGGGGTTGCCCGCGTCGGCCCGGACACACGCTCTACTTCGGCGTAACGGCAGTGGGGCTCAGGGCTGGGGCGGGCGCGTCATGGAGAGGACGTCGAGGGCCGTGTCGAGCTGCTCCTCGGTGACCTCGCCGCGCTCGACGAAGCCCAGGTCGATGACCGCCTGGCGCACCGTGATGCCCTCCTTGACGGCAGTCTTGGCGACCTTGGCGGCGGCCTCGTAGCCGATCACGCGGTTCAGCGGCGTGACGATCGACGGCGACGACTCGGCCAGCGCGCGGGCCCGGTCGACGTTCGCGGTGATGCCGACGATGGTCTTGTCCGCCAGCACGCGCGAGGAGTTGGACAGCAGGCGGATCGACTCGAGCACGCCCTGCGCGATCACCGGGATCTGCACGTTGAGCTCGAACGAGCCGGACGCGCCGGCCCACGTCACGGTGGCGTCGTTGCCGATCACGCGCGCGCACACCATGAGCACGGCCTCGGGGATCACCGGGTTCACCTTGCCCGGCATGATCGAGGAGCCCGGCTGCAGGTCGGGCAGCGAGATCTCGCCCAGGCCCGTGTTGGGGCCGGAGCCCATCCAGCGCAGGTCGTTGCAGATCTTCGTCATGGAGACCGCGATGGTGCGCAGCGCACCCGACAGCTCGACCAGGCCGTCCCGCGCCGACTGCGCCTCGAAGTGGTCGCGCGCCTCGGTCAGGGGCAGGCCGGTGTCCTGCGCGAGCAGGGCAATGACCCGCTGCGGGAAGCCCGCGGGCGTGTTGATGCCGGTGCCGACGGCGGTGCCGCCCAGCGGGACCTCGGCGGCGCGCGGCAGCGCGGCCTGCAGGCGCTCGACGCCGTAGCGGATCGCGGCGGCGTACCCGCCGAACTCCTGGCCGAGCGTGACCGGGGTGGCGTCCATGAGGTGCGTGCGGCCGGACTTCACGACCGTTGCGTACTCGACGGACTTCGCCTGCAGCGCCTCTGCCAGGTGGGTCAGCGCGGGGATCAGGTCGTTCACGACGCCCGACGTCGCGGCGACGTGCACCGAGGTGGGGAACACGTCGTTCGACGACTGCGACGCGTTGACGTGGTCGTTCGGGTGCACGTCCTTGCCGAGCGAGGCCGTCGCGAGCGTCGCGATGACCTCGTTGGTGTTCATGTTCGACGACGTGCCCGAGCCGGTCTGGTAGACGTCGATCGGGAAGTGGCCGTCGTACTTGCCGGAGGCGACCTCGTCCGCGGCGGCGACGATCGCGTCGGCGATGTCCTGGTCGAGCACGCCCAGCTCCGCGTTCGCGGTGGCGGCGGCCTTCTTCACGCGCGCGAGGGCCTCGATGTGGGCGCGCTCGAGGGGGGTGCCGGAGATGGGGAAGTTCTCGACGGCACGCTGCGTCTGCGCGCGGTACAGGGCGTTCGCGGGGACACGGACCTCGCCCATGGTGTCGTGCTCGATGCGGTAGTCGGTGGTGTCGCCGGACTCGGAAGAGCTCGACGAGACGACGGTGTCAGCAGTCATAGGTCTATCGTGCCGCAGCCTCGCCCCGGTCATGCACCTGAGCGCGTGACTCGTGTCACCCCGATCCCGCCGCCCGGCCGGGTCACCCGGCGCGGGGCATCCCGATGGGGCCGGGCAGCTCGCCGACGTCCCCGATCACGTCCACCATGCGGGCGCTGCCCACGGCGAGGTCGTACTCCAGGCCGACGACGGCGCACCGGCCCTCCTCGACGGCGCGCGACAGCCCGGCCGAATAGCTGTGCAGCATCCCGACGGTGTGCTTCACGTGCTCACGGCGCAGCACGTCCTGGTCCGACAGGGCGGCCATGGCCCCGGCCTGGTCGCCCGACGTGATGTTCACGATCGACGGGATCACCCGGTCGACGATGGCACGCACGAACCCGCTGGGCTGCTCGCCCGTGGCGAGCGTGTGCGCAGCGGCCGCCACCGCACCGCACGAGTCGTGCCCCAGCACCACCACGAGGGACGCGCCGAGCACGTCGACCCCGTACTCGATCGAGCCGATCACCGTGGTGTCCAGGACGTGCCCGGCGGTGCGGACCACGAACACGTCGCCCAGGCCCTGGTCGAAGATGATCTCCGCCGCGACGCGGGAGTCCGAGCAGCCGAAGATCACCGTGTGCGGGTGCTGCGCGGCCTGCAGCTCGCGCCGCCGGTCCGCGTTCTGCGACGGGTGCGCGGGCGCGTCGGCGACGAACCGGTCGTTGCCGGAACGCAGCAGCGCCCAGGCGTCACGCGGCGTGAGCGGCTCCGGGTTCAGGTCCGGGCTCATGATCCGACCTCCGCACGACGCGGCGGGTTGGCGCCCGCCCGGGACACGGTGATGGCGGCGACCGCGCAGCAGCGGTCCAGGACCCGCTGCACGGTGGCCGCGTCGACGGCGTTCAGCGCGTCCCGCCGGGCGGCGCCCAGCAGGTCGTGCTCCCACAGGCCGTCGATCAGGGCGCCCATGAACGAGTCGCCCGCCCCCACGGTGTCGACCACCTCGACCTGCGGGGCGACCGCCTCGACCTCACCGGCGTCGGACACGGCTACCGCGCCCTTGCCACCGAAAGTGACCACCACCAGCGCGGGCGTACCGCGCTGCCACTCGCGCGCGACGGCGACCGGATCGGTGCCGGGGTAGAGCCAGCCCAGGTCCTCGTCGCTGACCTTGACCACGTCCGAGAGCTGCACGAGCGCCTCGACGCGCGGGCGCACCTCGTCCGCGGAGCCCATGATGGCGGGCCGGGCGTTCGGGTCGTACGTGGTGGTCGACGTCGCGCGCGCGGCCGCCAGGACCTGGCGCACCTGCCCGGCGCCCGGCTCGAGCATCGCCGCGATCGAACCCGTGTGGACGGCGAGCGCGTCGTCGGTCCCCGCGCCCGGCAGAGCCGCAGCGGGCACCTGCCACGTGAGGTCGAAGTCGTAGCTGGCCGAGCCGTCGTCGTCCAGCGTGGCCACAGCGACGCTGGTGCGCTCGGCGCCGTCGCTGCCCTCGACCAGCCCGACGCCGGACTCGGCGAGCCAGCCGCGCACGAGGTCGCCCCGCGCGTCCGGCCCGAGCCAGGTCGCGAGCCGGACCTCCCGGCCCAGGCGGCCCAGCGTGAGGGCCACGTTGGCGATGCTGCCACCGGGATGCTCCGCCGAGGAGCCGTCGGGCCGGCGCACCTCGTCCACGAGAGCCTCGCCCACGGCGAGGACGTACGCGCTCACTCGGCGTCCTCCGGCGACTCAGCGGACGAGGCCGACCCCTGCTGCGCGGCGGCGAGGCGCTCGCGGGCGCCGTCGAGCCACTCCTGGCAGCGCGCGGCCAGCGCCTCGCCGCGCTCCCAGAGCGCGAGGGACGCCTCCAGCGGCTCGCCGCCGGTCTCCAGCCGGCTCACCACCTGCACGAGCTCGTCGCGCGCCTGCTCATAGCTGAGGGTGGCGACGTCGGGTGCGTCGCTCACCGGATCGGTTCCGGTCACGGCATCTGTACTCACGGGGAACAGTCAACAGCACGTCACCGACATCCGTGGTCTCCGTCCACAGGCCGGGTCGCGAAAGAGTTTGGTGATGGCGCGTCCGACGTCGGACCATGGTGACCCATGGGCCATCTCGAAGTAGCGCACGTCGAATACCACCTGCCGGATGGCCGGACCCTTCTCGGGGACGTCTCGTTCCGCGTGGGCGAGGGCAGCGCGACGGCGATCGTCGGCCCGAACGGCGCGGGCAAGACCACGCTCCTGCGGATCATCACCGGGGAGCTGGCGCCGCACGGCGGTTCGGTGGCGGCGAGCGGCGGGCTCGGCGTCATGCGCCAGTTCGTGGGCTCGGTGCGCGACGAGACCACGGTGCGCGACCTGCTGGTGTCCGTGTCGGCGCCCCGCCTGCGCGAGGTCGCGCGCGCCGTCGACGAGGCCGAGCACAGGATGCTGACGGTCGACGACGAGGCTGCCCAGATGGCGTACGCCCAGGCGCTCTCGGACTGGGCGGAGGTGCGCGGGTACGAGGCCGAGACCCTGTGGGACGTGTGCACCATGGCCGCGCTCGGCGTGCCCTACGACCGAGCGCAGTTCCGCGAGGTGCGGACCATGTCGGGCGGCGAGCAGAAGCGGCTCGTCCTGGAGGCGCTGCTGCGCGGCACCGACGAGGTGCTGCTGCTCGACGAGCCGGACAACTACCTCGACGTGCCGGGCAAACGCTGGCTGGAGGACCAGCTCAGGGCGACCAAGAAGACCGTCCTGTTCGTGTCCCACGACCGGGAGCTGCTGTCCCGGGCCGCGGACCGGATCGTGTCGCTGGAGCCGAGCCCTGCGGGCGCCGACGCCTGGGTGCACGGCGGCGGGTTCGCCACGTTCCACGACGCCCGGCGCGAGCGGTTCGCGCGGTTCGAGGAGCTGCGCCGCCGCTGGGACGAGAAGCACGCGCAGCTCAAGAAGCTGGTCCTGACCCTGCGGAACCAGGCCGCGAGCAGCCCCGACATGGCCTCGCGCTACCGCGCGGCGCAGACCCGCCTGAAGAAGTTCGAGGAGGCAGGCCCGCCGCCGGAGCCGCCCCGCGAGCAGGACATCACCATGCACCTGCGCGGCGGGCGCACCGGCCTGCGGGCCGTGACCTGCGAAGGCCTGGAGCTCACCGGGCTCATGAAGCCGTTCGACCTGGAGGTCTTCTACGGCGAACGGGTGGCCGTGCTCGGCTCGAACGGCTCGGGCAAGTCGCACTTCCTGCGGCTGCTCGCGGGCGGCGACGTCGCGCACACGGGCTCGTGGAAGCTCGGGGCGCGGGTCGTCGCCGGGCACTTCGCGCAGACGCACGCGCACCCCGAGCTGTTCGGCCGCGCGCTGCTCGACATCCTGTGGGAGGACCACGCGCAGGACAAGGGCAAGGCGATGGCGCGGCTGCGGCGCTACGAGCTCACCGAGGCGGCGGACCGGCCCTTCGACCGGCTGTCCGGTGGCCAGCAGGCCCGGTTCCAGATCCTGCTGCTCGAGCTCGCCGGCTCGACCGCGCTGCTGCTCGACGAGCCCACCGACAACCTCGACCTCGAGTCGGCCGAGGCGCTGCAGGAGGGCCTGGAGTCGTTCGACGGGACCGTGCTGGCCGTGACGCACGACCGCTGGTTCGCGCGGTCCTTCGACCGGTACCTCGTCTTCGGGTCCGACGGCGTCGTGCGCGAGACGGCGGAGCCTGTCTGGGACGAGCGGCGGGTCGAGCGGGAGCGGTAGGCGGTCAGGTGCTCGCGCCGGCTCCGGCGTCGTCATCGTCGGGGCCCGGGCCGACGTCGGGCGCGACGCCGTGCTCGGCGAGCAGCTCCAGCAGCACGTCGTGCCCGTCGTCGATGCGCCAGTGCACGGCGGTCATCCCGGTCGACCGGGCGCCCGCGACGTTGGGGGAGTGGTCGTCGACGAAGAGGATCGAGGCCGGCTCGGCACCGATCCGCGTCGCGGCCTTCTGGAAGAACGCGGCGTCCGGCTTGGCCACACCCAGGTCACACGAGTAGAGCTTGACGTCGAACAGCTCGTCGTAGGGCAGCGCGGCCCGCATGTGGTCGGCCCGACGCCGGACCTGGTTGGTCCCGAGGTGCACGGCGTAGCCCGCGTCCCGCAGCCCACGGACCAGGTCGAGCGATGCCGCCGAGGCGGCGATGTTCTGCCAGACGGCCGCGAACAGGTCGGCCGCCCGTACGTCGACCTCGTACTGCCGCAGGACGTCGTCGAGGACCGGCAGGAAGTCGTCGTCGCCCGCGAGTAGCGGCCGTTCGCGCTCGGACGCGAGATTCATGATCTCGCGGGTGCGCTCGCCGAGGAACGGCGTCGCCGAGGTGTAGAAGCCGCCGCGGATCTCCTGGAGGACGCCGTCGGCGTCGAAGAGGACGTGTCGGATGGTCGTCACCAGGGAACCCTGTCACAGATCCGGGGTGACCCCGGTCGAACTCGTGACGGGCCGGTCGGCCCGTTGCGAGAACGTCGCGGACACGAAGGGGAGTGCACCATGAAGATTGTGGTCATCGGAGGTACCGGCCTCGTAGGCAGCCAGGTCGTGAGCAACCTGCGGGAGCACGGCCACGAAGCAGTACCCGCCGCGCCGCAGACCGGCGTGAACACCCTGACCGGTGAGGGCCTTGCGGAGGTGCTCGAGGGCGCGCAGGTGGTGGTCGACCTCAGCAACTCGCCCTCGTTCGCGGAGGAGGACGTCACCAGCTTCTTCCGCACCTCGACGACGAACGTGCTCGAGGCCGAGCGGAAGGCCGGCGTCCAGCACCACGTGATCCTCTCGATCGTGGGCGCCGAGGGAATCGACTCCGGCTACATGCGCGCGAAGGTCGTGCAGGAGGACCTCGTCAAGGCCTCCGGCAACGGCTGGTCGATCGTGCGGTCCACGCAGTTCCTGGAGTTCCTGGGCGCGATCGCCGACACGGCGACGGCCGACGGCGTGGTCCACGTCGCGCCGGTCCGCTTCCAGCCCATCGCCTCGGCGGACGTCGCCCGCTTCGTGGCCCGGACCGCCGTCGGCACGCCGCTGGGCGGGACCATCGAGATCGCCGGGCCGGAGGTCTTCGGCTTCGACGAGATCGTGCGGACGTACCTCGCGTCGAAGGACGACCCCCGCGAGGTCCGCACCGACCCGAGCGCCACCTACTTCGGGGCGGCGCTCGAGGACGGCGAGCTCGTGCCGCACGGCGAGGCCAACCTGGGCGAGGTCAGCTACGAGGAGTGGCGGAAGGCCCAGGCGTAGCGGATCCGGTCGAACCCTCCGGCGCGGCCCGGCCAGCCCGGGCCCGCCGGAACGGGTCGATCTTCTCCGGATTGAGCTGCCACATGAGCTCGTGCAGGCCCTCGGCGGAGGCCGTGACGGCAAGGATGCCGACCAGCTCGCCGTCCCGCTCCATCGCCATGCCCTCCGCGCCGTTGACCTCGATCGGCCGTGTCGTGATGCCGGCCCAGAAGATCTCGGCGAACGAGGACAGGACCCGCGCCACCTTGGTCCGGCCCGTGACGGCGACGCGCGCGACGTGCTTCGCGGTCCCGTTGCTGTCGGCGCGGGTGACGACGTTCTCGGCGAACAGGCTCTCCAGCCGTTCGACGTCGCCCACGCGCGCGGCGGCGAGGAACGCCTCCAGGAGCGCGCGGCGCTCGGTCGTGCTCACGGCGTTCCGCCGCTCCGACGACAGATGCTTCCGGGCCCGGCTCACGAGCTGGCGCGTGTTCGTGGGAGACGCCCCGACGATCCGCGCGATCTCCGGGTACGAGTAGTCGAACGCCTCGCGCAGCACGTACGCGGCCCGCTCGGTGGGGGTGAGGCGCTCCAGCAGCACCAGCAGGGCGACGTCCAGGGCCTCCGCCCGCTCGGCGCCCAGCGTCGGGTCCTCGCTCGTGTCCACGGGTTCGGGCAGCCACGGCCCGACGTACGCCTCGCGGCGCGACCGCGCGCTCTGCAGCACGTTGATCGCCAGGCGGGTGGCGGTCGTGGTGAGGAACGCCTGCGGGTTCACGACCACCGACCGGTCGGTCGTCTGCCACCGCACCCAGGTCTCCTGCACCACGTCCTCGGCCTCCGCCGCGGAGCCGAGCATCCGGTACGCGATGCCGAACAGCCGACGGCGCTCGCCGTCGAACACCGCCGCTGCGTCGTCCAGCGTGGTGTCTACGTGACCTGTCATCGTGCTCTCCCTGGCGGTGCCGTTCTGCGTGTCACCCGGAGACGGCCAGCCACGGGGCGTCCTGTGACAGGAGAAACCTACGCTGCCCGAGCCGCGAAAGGACGCCGTGGCCAGGGCAGCGTAGGTGTCGGCGGGAGTCAGACCTTCTCGACGTTGACGCGACCGTCGGTCAGCTTGCGCATGTCCTTCAGGTCCGACGTGAGAATCGTCGCAGGTCCTTCCTGGCGCAGCGCGACCTCGGCGACCGTCGCGTCGATGGCGTGCGAGTGACCGTGGACGTTCGCCTCCTTGAGCAGCCGCAGAGCAGCGATCGCGGACTCCTCGGTGACCGGTTCGACCTTGAGACCCTTGAGCACCCGTCGCAGGTGGGCAGGGTGTGTCTTGGGGTCGGTGCCCTCAATGATCGTATTGGCACTCAGGAGGAACTCGGCTCCCTGGATATCGAGCTCGTTGAAGAGCGCCACGAACGCGTCGTCGTTCCGGACGAGGGCCGAGAACGCCTCGGAGTCGAGCACGATCGCCTGCCTGTAGGTGTTCACTCGTCTCCTCCCTCGGCCCGTCCGAGGATCTTCGCTGCGCGAGCGCGTGCGTTCGCGCGCGCCTCTTCCGTGAACTCGCCGAACCGGGCCTGGTGGTCCTCGACATACCTGCGCCGGTACTCGTGCCGGATCTCTGCTGCGACCGCCTCGGCGACGAAGGCCGAGATGTTGTCAGTGCGCTGGCGAATCCACTCGATCTGCTTGAGAGGGAGCGTGACGGTGATGCGTCCGGTGCCGGCCATTGGCTCAGCATACTGCGGTATGCGAGCAAGAACCGGTCGAAGGACCGGGGCCATTTCAAGGGCCACATCTGCGTCGGCCAAGGTCGGCGGACGCTCCAAACAAATTGTCATGTGGCCAGTCGACTACACGTCTACTCGTGCGGCAGTGCCAGGCGAAAATCCTTGCGTATCCGCAGCGCCACGCTCCCTCCCGCACCGCGAATATCCTTGGGCTCCCGGCCCGGTCGTGTGAGCATTCCGACATGACCGCACCCGACCCGATCTTCGTGGACCCCCGGCTCGCGCGGCTCTACGACGCCTTCGACGACGACCGCGGCGACCTCGACCTGTACGTCGGCGTCGCCGAGCGGCTCGGCGCCCGCAGCGTGCTCGACGTCGGCTGCGGGACGGGCGTGCTCGCCCTGCTCCTGGCCGAGCGCGGCCTGCGCATGACCGGCGTCGACCCCGCCGCCGCGTCCCTGGAGGTCGCCCGGGCGAAGCCCGGCGCCGAGGCGGTCACCTGGGTCGAGGGCGCAGCCGACGCCGTAGCCGGCCTGGGCCTCGCCGCCGACCTCGCGACGATGACCGGCAACGTCGCGCAGGTGTTCTGCACCGACGAGGAGTGGGCGCAGGCGCTCGCGGCGGTCCACGACGCCCTGCGCCCCGGCGGCGTCCTCGTGTTCGAGACCCGGATCCCAGCACGGCAGGCCTGGCTCGGCTGGACCCGCGAGCACCAGTCCGCCCGGCGGCACATCCCCGGGATCGGTGAGGTCGAGACGTGGAACGACCTCCTGGAGGTGGCGCTCCCGCTGGTCACCTTCCAGGGCTCCTACCGCTTCCCGCCCGGGGTGCTGCCCGACGGCGACGTGGTCACCTCGGTCTCGACCCTGCGGTTCCGCGAGCGGGACGAGATCGAGGAGTCGCTGGACGCCGCCGGGTTCGAGATCGACGAGGTGCTGGACGCGCCGGACCGGCCTGGACTGGAGTGGGTGTTCGTGGCGCGACGGCGCTGAGGCGGATCGCCGTCGGGGCGGCGTCGCCGTCGAGCCGCGCGCGGTCCGCCGTCGGGCCGCCGGGTCAGCGCAGGCCGCGGAAGAAGGTACGGATGTCGCCCGCGAGCAGCTCGGGCTCCTCCATCGCGGGGAAGTGCCCGCCCTCGGTGAACTCGCTGAAGTGGCTCACGGCGTTCCACGGGTCCATCGCGCGACGCATGAGCGGGTGCGTGTCGAAGACTGCCCAGCCGGCCGGCACGCCCGAGGGCGCGATCCAGTCGAGCCCCGAGTGCTCGGCCTCGTAGTAGAACTGCGCGCTCGACGCACCGGAGCGGGTGAACCAGTACAGGCTGACGTTGGTGAGGAGCTGGTCGCGGTCGACCGCCTCGTCGGGGGTCGCGTGCGCGGGGTTGGTCCAGGTCTGGAACTTCTCGGCGATCCACGCGAGCTGGCCGACCGGCGAGTCGGCGAGCGCCGCGCCGATCGTGTCGGGGCGGTGGTTCTGCATCTCGAAGTACCCGCGCTCGGCGACGTCCTTGGCGCGGACCGCCTCGATCTGCGCGATCTCGTCCTCGGTCAGCCCCTCGGGGTAGGGGAACTTGTCGCCGACCATCGCGAGCGACCGGCCGTCGCTGCCCACGTGGGTGCCGATGACACGCTCCGGGTAGAGCGCCGCGAGCCGGCCGGTGGTGCCCGCGCCGATGTCGGTGCCGTGCGCCGCGAACCGCTCGTACCCGAGCCGCGTCATGATCTCGGCGTAGGCCTCGGTGGTGCGCGCGACCTCCCAGCCGGTCCCGGAGAGCGGCGTGGAGAACCCGAACCCCGGCAGCGACGGGATGACCACGTGGAACTCGTCGGTCAGCAGCGGGATGAGGCGCTGGTACTCCACGAACGAGCCCGGCCAGCCGTGGCTCAGGATGAGCGGGGTGGCGTCGGGATTCGCGGAACGCACGTGCACCACGTGGAACGTCTGTCCGTCGACGACGGTGGTGAACTGCTCGTACTCGTTGAGCGCAGCCTCCTGCGCGCGCCAGTCGAACCCGTCGCGCCAGTACTCGGCGAGCTCCGTCAGGTACGCCTGCGGGATGCCGCGGCTGAAGTCCGCGCGGTCGTCCCGATCTGGGACCGGGATCGGCCGGTGCGTGCGCGCGAGCCGGTCCCGCAGGTCGTCGACGTCGGCCTGCGGGATGTCGATGCGGAACGGGACGAGTGCGCTGCTGTGCTGTGTCATGACACTCACGATGTCAGATGAAGCGGACAGGTTCTGGCCTCTACTTCGCAGGAGTGGCGGCTGATCCTGGGGCTCTATCGCGCCGGCGAGGACAGCCCGGCCAGGCCGCGCCGAGCGTCATCGAGCCCGCGTTGGTTGTCGCTCTGGTCGCTGACGCCGGTCAGGTCATGGGCGCTGAGCCTTCGCGCGAAGTACGCGGCTTGGACTGCCCAACGGAACTGGCGGAAGGCGTCGAGGTGGCGCAGCTCGGCGGGATCGAGCGGGCTCGCGGCCGAGTACGCGTCGAGAAAGGCCCCGGCGCGCTGCGGTCCGCCGAGGTACATCACCGCGGACGCGACGTCGTAGAGGACGGGCCCGCCGCATGCGCCGGCCCAGTCGATCAGCCCCGGTGGTTCCGGTGGCGTCGTCGTACCGGAATGCCTCGGGTGCCGGATCCGTGTGCAGGACGGACCAGGTAACGGTCAGTTGGTCGACAGCTGCACGTGCTTCCTCGATGGCGGGCGGGAGCCAGGGATGCGCGCCGACGCCCGGGGCGCCTGGTGAGAGCCAGTCGAAGAAGCTGACGGTGGTGGCGCTGACGGTGGTGGCGCCGACGAGGGTGCCTGCCGCGTGTACTTCGGCGAGAGTGCGCCCGATCCAGCGTTGTTCCTCGCTCGTCGTGCCCTCCAGCTCTCGCCCCGGGACGTACGCGAGCAGCGCGAGCCGCTCACCTGGTGCGACGAGCGAGCCGCGCACGGTACGCACCGGCCGGCCGGTGGCCAGGCCCTCGCGCGCAAGCCGTTCGGCCACCGTCGCAGGTCCTGACGTGGTGGCCTAGGGAATAGTAGCGGTGACCTGCGCGTCCAGCGCGCCCTGGGCGAGGCGGACGTGCACGCCGGCGCCGACCTTGACGTCGTCGGGCCGCCGCACCACATGTCCGTCCGCCCGTTGCACGACGGCGTATCCGCGCTCCAGCGTCGACGCCGGCGACAGCGCCCTGACCTGGGCGCCCAGGCGTCCGATCTCGCCGCTCGCGCGCAGCAGCAGCGCGTTCAGGGCCTGGCGGCTGTGCCGGAGGGCCTGGACGATGTCGCGTTCGCGCGACTCGAGCATCGTGTGTGGGACGGCGAGGACCGGGCGCGAGCGGACGCCGTCGAGCCCGTGCTGCTCGCGGTTGATCATGGCCGCAACAGCGCCGCGCATCCGGCCGCGGGCCTGGGTGAGGCGGTGGCGTTCCTCCGAGACGTCGGGAACTATCCGCTTGGCGGCGTCGGTGGGTGTGGAGGCGCGGTAGTCCGCGACGAGGTCGAGCAGCGGGGCGTCCGTCTCGTGGCCGATGGCGCTGACGAGGGGAGTGCGGGCCTGCGCGACCGCACGGACGAGCGACTCGTTGCTGAACGGCAGTAGGTCCTCGACGGAGCCACCGCCGCGGGCGACGACTATGACGTCCACGGCGGGGTCCTGGTCGAGCTCGGCGATCGCGGCCGACACCTCGCGCACCGCGTAGACGCCCTGCACCGCGACCTCGCGGATCTCGAACCGCACCTGCGGCCAGCGGGCGCGGGCGTTCACCACGACGTCGTGCTCCGCCTTGGACTCGCGCCCGCACACGAGCCCCACGACGGCCGGCAGGAACGGGAGCCGCTGCTTGCGGGAGACGTCGAACAGGCCCTCCGCCGCGAGCACCTTCTTCAGCGCCTCGATCCGGGCCAGCAGCTCGCCGACGCCGACGGCCTTGATCTCGTTGGCCTGCATCTGCAGGGTGCCGCGCTTGGTCCAGAAGACGGGCTTGGCGTGCACCACCACGTGGTCGCCCTCGCTCGGCGGCTGCGGCAGCATGCCGAGGACGCGCGAGAAGATGGTCACGGGCAGGGAGGCGTCGGCCTCGGTGTCGCGGAGTGTCAGCCACTGCATGCCGGAGCCGGGACGATGGTTGAACTGCACGACCTGTCCCTCGACCCAGACCGGCGGCATCTTGTCGATGTAGCCCCGGATCTTCTCCGAGAGCACGCGAACCGGCCACGGGCTGGTGGGCGTGGTGTCGAGCGCCTTGCGGGGGAGCTCGGCGGGGAGGGACTGCTGGGTCGGTTCCGTCACGTGTCCAACCCTGCCACCCACCACCGACACAAGCCCTCCGCACGCCGCCCTTAGACTGCGGTTGTGAGCGTCACGAGCCCTGAGCGTCCTGCTGAGACCAAGACCAAGCGCGTCCTGCTGGCCGCCCCGCGCGGTTATTGCGCCGGCGTGGACCGTGCGGTGGTCGCCGTCGAGAAGGCCCTGGAGACGTACGGCACCCCGGTGTACGTGCGCAAGGAGATCGTGCACAACAAGCACGTGGTGGAGACGCTGCGCGAACGCGGCGCCATCTTCGTCAACGAGACCGACGAGGTGCCCGAGGGCGCCCGGCTCGTGTTCTCCGCGCACGGTGTGTCGCCGGCCGTACGTGCCTCGGCCGAGGCACGCAGCCTGGAGACGATCGACGCGACCTGCCCCCTGGTCACCAAGGTGCACAAGGAGGCCGTGCGGTTCGCCAAGGACGACTACGACATCCTGCTGATCGGGCACACCGGTCACGAGGAGGTCGAGGGCACCGCCGGCGAGGCGCCCGAGCACGTGCAGGTCGTGAACTCGCCGGACGAGGTGGACCAGGTCGTAGTGCGCGATCCCGACAAGGTCGTGTGGATCTCGCAGACCACCCTCTCGGTGGACGAGACCATGGAGACCGTCCGCCGGCTGCGCGAGAAGTTCCCGTCCCTGCAGGACCCGCCCAGCGACGACATCTGCTACGCCACGCAGAACCGCCAGGTGGCCGTGAAGAAGCTGGCGCCGGAGTGCGACCTCGTCATCGTGGTGGGCTCGGCGAACTCGTCCAACTCCGTGCGGCTGGTCGAGGTGGCGCTCCAGTCCGGCGCCTCCGCCTCGTACCGCGTGGACCGCAAGACCGAGATCCGCGACGAGTGGCTCGAGGGCGTCACCACGGTGGGCGTGACCTCGGGTGCCTCCGTGCCGGAGATCCTGGTGCAGGACGTCATCGCGCACCTCGCCGACCACGGCTTCGGCACTGTCGACGAGGTGCGGACCGCCACCGAGGACCTCATGTTCTCGCTGCCCCGCGAGCTGCGGGCTGGCCTGAAGGCCGCCGGCGAGGAGCCCAAGCGCCCGCGCCGCGAGGCCCGCAAGGAGCTCCCGCAGGCCTGAGAACGGCACGCGCGGCCGTGTGTGATCGGCAAGAGGTCAGGAGATCGGCGTTCTGAGATGCCGATCTCCTGACCTTTTGCCGATCATCCGCGCTGCCTGGCCCGGGCCCTGTCCGGCTTCGCGCAGCAGACCAGCCCAGCTGCTCAGCCGGCCGCCGCGGTGTCCTTCTTGCCGCCTTGCGCGTCCTCGACTGCCTCGAGGGCGCGCTTGTCGGTCGCCGCGAGCTCGGTGACCTCCAGCTCCTGCACCAGGATGCTGTCGGTGTCCTGCGCGCGGTCGATCGCGATGACGCCGCCCTCATCCGCCGCCAGCAGCTCCGGCTTGGTGATCGGGCGCGGCACCTCTTCGATGCCCCTGATCTCCTCGATGGCGTCGCGGGAGTCGACCACGTCGAGCTCCACCATCCGGCGCGCCGACGTGAGCACATTGCGCTCCAGCGAGCCGATCATCTGGTTGTAGCTCTTCGTCGCGGACTCCAGGGCTCGGCCCGTCCTGGTGACGTGGCCGGTCATGGTGACCAGGCGGGCGTACAGCTCCTTGCCGACGGTGAGCACCTTCTGCGCGTTCTCCGCCAGCGCCTCCTGCCGCCACGCGTACGCCACGGTGCGCAGCAGGGCGAGCATCGTGGTCGGCGTCGCGATGATGACGTTCTTCTGTGCCGCGTACTCCAGCAGCTCCGGGGCGCGCTCCAGCGACGCCGACAGGAAGGCCTCGGCCGGCACGAACATGACGACGAACTCGGGCGCGGGCTCGAACTGGTTCCAGTACTTCTTGGCGGCCAGGTCGTCCACGTGCTTACGCATGTGCCGCACGTGCGCGTCGAGGCGCTGCTCGCGGTACGCGACGTCGTCGGACTGCTGCGCCTCCAGGAAGCCGAGGAACGCGACCTTGGAGTCCACGACGACGCGCTTGCCACCGGCGAGGTTGATGACCATGTCCGGGCGGAGCGTGCCGTCATCCGTCGTGACCTGGGCCTGCTCGGTGAAGTCGACGCGGTTGATCATGCCCGCCGACTCGACGACCTTGCGCAGCTGCAGCTCGCCCCATGCCCCGCGCGTCTGCGACGAGCGTAGCGCCGTGACCAGGTCAGCGGTGCCGTTGCGCAGGTCTGTCGACACCTCGGCGACGTTGCGCATCTGCTCCACGAGGGCCCCCTGGCCCTCGATGCGGGCCTTCTCCGCCAGGAGCACCTCGTTGCGGACCAGCTCTACGGCCTTGGTCAGCGGGTCCACCAGCGACTTCACGGCCTCCTCGCGCTTGGCGAGCGCCTGCTCGCCGTCCGACGCCGAACGCTTGAGCCGCTCCTCCGCGAGCTCGAGGAAACGCTTGCTGTTGGCGTCCAGCGCGTCGCCGGCGAGGGCCTGGAACTGGCGGCGCGCGTTCTCCTGCTCGATCCGGGCGGCGGCGATCTGCTCCGCGGCGCGCTCGCGCGCGGCGGCGATCTGCTCGTCCGCGCGTTCCCGGGCGGCGCTGATCTGCTGGTCGGCCGAGTCGACCTGGGAGCGCAGGCGCACAGCCTCCAGGTCGGCCTCGCGCTGGGCGGGCGCCTGGCGCTGTGCGTGACCGAGCCATCCCAGCAGCGCACCGACGACGAGTGCGCCGAGGGCCAGCAGAATCGTTCCGGCGATGTCCATGTGCGACAGGCTGCCACGTGCCACTGACACTCCAGCACGACGACACCCCGTGCGTTCCAAATCACCTGGTATGGCCCCGGCGAGGGCCTCCGCCCACAGGCGGACCCCCGCTATCACCCGCGCTCATCCCCGCGTCGGATCCGCGGTGTCGGACGTCCCCGCTACGTTGTGTGCCATGACGATCCCAGTCGATCCGAGCCCTCCGGGCAGCCCCGGGACCCAAGGCGCGCCCGGGACCCAGGAGCCACCGCCGTACGACCCGTCGGCGGCGCTCAGTGTGCGCGGCCTCTGGAAGCGGTTCGGGCAGAAGGTGGCGGTCTCCGGCGTCAGCCTGGACGTGCCCACCGGCTCGTTCTACGGCCTGGTCGGCCCCAACGGGGCCGGCAAGACCACCATGCTCTCGATGGCGACGGGCCTGCTGCGACCGGACTTCGGCACGGCCTGGGTGCACGGGATGGACCTGTGGGCTCGCCCCGACGAGGCCAAGGCCACACTGGGCGTGCTGCCCGACGGCGTGCGCCTGTTCGACCGGCTGACCGGCCGCCAGCTGCTCACGTATGCCGGGATGCTGCGCGGGATGGACAAGGCCACGGTCATCGAGCGGACGGCCGACCTGCTGCAGGCGTTCGACCTGGGCGCGGACGCGGACACGTTCGTCGTCGACTACTCCGCGGGCATGACCAAGAAGATCGCCCTGGGCAGCGCCATGATCCACGCGCCGCGCACGCTGGTGCTGGACGAACCGTTCGAGGCGGTCGACCCGGTCAGCGCCGCCAACATCCGCGACATCCTCAAGGGGTACGTGGCGGGCGGCGGGACGGTGATCGTTTCCAGCCATGTCATGGACCTGGTGCAGCGCATGTGCGACCACGTGGCGGTGATGGCGGCCGGGCAGGTGCTCGCGGCCGGCACCGTGGACGAGGTGCGTGGCGAGCAGAGCCTGGAAGACCGGTTCGTGGACCTCGTGGGCGGGCGTCAGCACTCGGGAGGGCTCTCGTGGTTGCGCGGTTCCTGACCCTCAAGCTGACGCTGATGGCCAACACGTTCCGCAGGAGCGTGTGGCAGACCATCGGCATGATCGTCGCGGCGCTGTACGCACTGGGCGTCGTGGTCGTCCTGGTGATCCTCGTCGGCGCGCTGGCCTTCGTCGAGGACCCGTCCTGGGCAGCGGTGGCGATCACGCTCGGCGGAGCCCTGACGGTCGTGGGCTGGTGGCTGATCCCGATCTTCGCCTTCGGCGTCGACGCGACCCTGGACCCGCACCGGTTCACGACGTTCGCGATACCCCGCCGCACCCTGGTCGCGGGGCTCGCGGTAGCGGGTCTCGTCTCGGTGCCCGGCATCGCCACCGTGCTGGTCGCTCTCGGGACCTCCTTCGCGTGGGTGCTCGAGCCCGGTGTCCTCCTGGTCGCGCTCGTCGGCGCGGTGCTCGGGGTCGCCACGTGCGTGATCGGCTCCCGCGCGATCACCACGGTGCTCGTGCCGGTGCTGGAGTCCAGGCGGTACCGCGAGGTCGTCACCATCGTGGCTCTGGTGCTGTTCGTGCTGATCGGCCCGGTGGTCGGCTGGCTCACCAACGGCGTCGAGGTCTCGGTGGGCGACGACTCCGGCGCGGGCACGCCGGTCCTCCCGTTGTTCGAGCAGGTCTCCGCCGTCGTCGGCTGGACGCCGTTCGGTGCCGCCTGGTCACTGGCCGGCACAGCGCACGACGGCGACTGGGTGGGCCTGATCGGCCGGCTCGCCGTCGCGCTCGGCACCATCGGGCTGGCCTGGCTGGTGTGGGACCGGGCGCTGGCCCGTGCCCTGGTGCGCCCGCCGGTCGGCGACGGCGGTGGTGGCAGGGCCAAGGGCCTGGGGGCGTTCGGCCGAGTGCCGTTCTCGCCCACCTGGGCCGTCGCCGCCCGTGCCGCGACCTACTGGCTTCGGGACCCGCGCTACTCCGGCTCGATAGCTGTAGTACCGCTGCTGCCGGTCATCATGTACTTCACCGCCCAGAGCACGGGCAGCTTCGCCATGCTGCTCGCGACCGGGCCGTTCGTCGCCTGGCTCCTCGGCTTCAGCATCTCCAACGACATCGGCTACGACAACACGGCGTTCGCCCTGCACGTCGCCGCGGGCGTCGACGGCAGGGCCGACCGGTGGGGCAGGGCGATACCGCTGCTCGTGGTGGGGCCGTTGGTCAGTGCGGCCACGGTGGTGGTGTCGGTCTGGGTCTCCGACTCCTGGCACCTCACGCTGCCCCTGCTCGGGCTGGCGCTCGGGTCCCTGCTCGTCAGCGTCGCGGTGTCCTGCGCGGTCTCGGCCCGTCTCGTCTACCCGGTGGTCAAGCCGGGGGAGAGCCCGCTCAAGTCCCCGCAGGGCGCCGCGATCGCCACGCTCGTGTCGCAAGGGATCGGGTTCGCCGTCACCCTCGGACTGTCGTTGCCGGTCTTCGCCGTGGGCATCGCCGCGATCGTGCTCGGCGGGCCCCTGTGGGGCATCGCCACGCTCGTCGTCGGCGTCCTGTACGGCACGCTCATCCTGGTCCTCGCGGTCCGGTTCGGCGCCCGCGTGTACAACCGGCGTCTGCCGGAGCTGCTCCAGCAGATGCAGTCGTTCCCGTGACGGGGCCCACGTGCCGTCGTCCCTGGTCAGCGGTCATGTCAGAGGGTCCTCCTAACCTGGGGCCATGACGAGATTCACGGCCGACGATGACCTGCGTGACGCCGAGTTCGACGCTGCGGACCTGACCGGCGCCCGGTTCCGCTTCACCGACCTGGAGGGCGCCGCTTTCAGCCAGTCGTACCTGCCGCGCGCCGTGATGCGCGGGGTCGATCTGACCGATGCGGACATCGACGGCCAGATCGGCAGGCTCAAGGTCAACGGGGTCGAGGTGCTGCCGCTGATCGAGGCCGAGCTGAACCGCCGGCATCCCGGCCGGGAGCTGGCTCGGTCCCAGGTCCTGGCGGAGCAGCGGGAGTCGTTCGAGGCCGCGCAGCGGACCTGGTCGGCGACTCTCGATCGGGTCGCGGCCATGCCCGCCGGAACGGTCGACGAACAGGTCGACGGCGAGTGGTCGGTCGCCCAGACGCTGCGCCACCTGGTGTTCGCCGTCGACGGCTGGGTGCGACACGGGATCCAGGGGCGCGAGGGCGCGTTCAGCCCGATCGGCCTCCCGTTCTCGGAGTACGACGACGAGGCGGCAGCGCTCGGCGTCGACGTCACGGCCACGCCGTCGTTCCACGAGGTGCGGGCGGCCTACGCCGACCGTGTGGCCCAGGTACGAGCGCAGTACGACTCCCTCACCCAGGAGGAGTTCGAGGCTCCGGGCCGACGACTGCCGCCGTGGGAGTCGGACGCGCGCAGGCTGCCCGTGTGGCGCTGCCTCGGGGTGATCGTCAACGAGGCCTGGGAGCACCATCGGTTCGCGGAACGCGACCTCGACGAGCTGGAGCGCAGGCGCGGCGCCCAGTAGGCCCCGACAGGTGTGCCAGGAGGTGGCCTCCGAGCCTCAGGTTCTCAGCGCGCGAGCCGGATCATGTCAGTGGCTCGGCGTAGCGTCCCCTGCATGAATCGCATCGAGAACGAGGACCTGCGGGGGGCCCAGATCCGTAGTGTCGACCTGAGCGGTGCCCAGTTCCGCGAGGTCGGCCTGAACGGCGTGCGGATGCGCGGGGTGGAGCTGGGAGGCGCCGATATCGACGGCGACATCTACGGCCTGCGCATCAACGGAGTCGAGGTGGAGCCGCTGGTCGAGGCGGAGCTGAACCGGCGGCATCCGGAGCGCGCGCTGCTCCAGGACCGCACGGTGTCCGGGCTGCGTGAGGCCCTCGACGCATTCGACCGCATGTGGGAGGCCACGTACGAGCGCGTCGCGTCGATGCCTCCGGGCACGGTGGGCGTCTCGGTCGACGAGGAGTGGTCGTTCGCCCAGACCTTGCGGCACCTCGTGTTCTGCACCGACGGCTGGCTGCGCTGGGGCGCGCAGGGCCGGCGTGAGGATGTGTTCTGGCCCGCCGGTGTGCCGCACTCCGCGTTCGCCGCCGACGCGCCGGAGCTCGGGATCGACCCTGACGCGGCGCCGTCGTACGACGAGGTGCTCGAGGTCCGGAGGGGCCGGGTGCGCGAGGTTCGTGACTTCCTCGACGCTGTCACGCCCGAGCAGGCAGGCAGCCCGGCGGAGCCGCCGCCGTGGATGGACCAGTCCGAGCCCTTCGTCGTGGCGCAATGCGTGTGGGTGGTGCTCACCGAGGAGTGGCATCACCACTCGTACGCCACCCGGGACCTGGACCTGATCGACACGGGCAGCGGCTCGTCCACGTAAACTTGCGCGACGTGGCACTCACTATCGGCATCGTCGGCCTGCCCAACGTCGGCAAGTCCACCCTCTTCAACGCCCTGACACGCAACCAGGTGCTCGCTGCGAACTATCCGTTCGCCACGATCGAGCCCAACGTGGGGGTGGTCTCGCTGCCCGACGAGCGGCTGGCCAAGCTCGCCGAGATCTTCGGGAGCCAGCGGATCCTGCCGGCCACCGTGTCGTTCGTCGACATCGCGGGCATCGTCAAGGGCGCGTCCGAGGGCGAAGGCCTGGGCAACAAGTTCCTCGCGAACATCCGCGAGGCCGACGCGATCTGCCAGGTCACGCGTGTGTTCGACGACCCGGACGTCGTGCGGGTGGACGGTTCCCTCGACGCCCTCGGCGACATCGAGACCGTTTCCACCGAGCTCATCCTGGCCGACCTCCAGACCCTCGAGAAGGCCCTGCCGAGGATGGAGAAGGAAGTCAAGATCAAGCGCGGCGACCCCGTCCTGTACGCCGCCGCGAAGAAGGCGCAGGACATCCTCGACAAGGGCGTGACGCTCTACCAGGGCGCGGCCGACGCCGGTCTGGACCTGGCCGAGATCGCCAGCCTGCAGCTCATGACGGCCAAGCCGTTCATCTACGTCTTCAACACGGACGACGCCGGCCTGGCGGACACCGCCTCGCAGGAAGCGCTGCGCAAGGTGATCGCGCCCGCCGATGCGATCTTCCTGGACGCCAAGTTCGAGTCCGAGCTCGCGGAGCTCGAGCCCGAGGACGCCGCCGAGATGCTCGCCGACTCCGGTCAGGAAGAGTCCGGTCTGGACCAGCTCGCGCGCGTCGGATTCCACACCCTGGGCCTGCAGACCTACCTCACGGCAGGTCCCAAGGAGACGCGCGCCTGGACCATCCACAAGGGCTGGACCGCCCCGCAGGCTGCCGGCGTGATCCACACCGACTTCGAGCGCGGCTTCATCAAGGCCGAGGTCATCTCGTTCGATGACCTCGTCGAGGCCGGCTCGGTCCCCGCGGTGAAGGCCGCGGGCAAGGCCCGTATCGAGGGCAAGGACTACGTCATGCAGGACGGCGACGTCGTGGAGTTCAGGTTCAACGTCTGAGCATCACCCCGGTTTCAGCCTGTTCCTCTGACCAGGCCGGATACCGGTTGACCTGCGGTAACGCTTCTGAGCACTCGGGACCGTGGTGGACAGGAATGGCCTCCAGGGGCCGCCCATTCCCCCATGGTTCCCCACAGGATCCGGGGTGTTTCCGCAGGTGAGTGCTCGGGTCTGAGGGTGTGCCAGGTGTGTCGTTCCCCCACAGGGAGCAGGCGGGACACCTGACGGGTGGAGAGGACCACCCATGGCAACCACACCGGGCAAGCGAGTCTTTGGAGAGCTGGAGAAGCGTACGAGCGCCACGACCGGCAAGGTGACCGGCTGGCGAGCGCGCTACACCGGCCCGGACCTGGAGCGGCATCCCAAGACGTTCGGCGACAAGATGGCCGCCGAGGCGTGGCTCAACGCCGAGCGCATCCTGATCGACCGAGGCGATTGGAAGCCGCCGAAGGTGCGCGAGCTGGAGGCGCGCCTGGCCGGGCAGCGGGCCATAACGCTACGTGAGTGGGCGTACCGGTCGATCGAGGGCAAGACCCTGCGACCGGGCACCATGTACCGCTACAAGACGGCGCTGGAGAGGCGGATTCTGCCCGTGCTGGGTGACACTCCCTTGAAGGACCTCACCCGCCTGGACGTGGCCAACTGGTACACGAAGCTGCGCGTCGTGCTGGCCGAGGAAGCGCGCAGCAGGAAGCGGTTACCGATCCGGAGCTATGGATGGAGACCATCACGCCACCACCATCGGACCGCGCTGCACGCGAGACGTGGACCGTGGCATTGCGGCAGGTGCTCGCCTACCGTGACCGCTACCAGATCACCAGTTCCACCGACACGCTCGGACCGACGGCCGAGGGCGAACGCGGAGAGGCGCGCCTCATCGCCATGCGAGTTGCAGACCATCACTCAGGTCGAGCGCGCCAAGACCGCCCTGGCGGCGAGGCGAAGTTCGCGGCCGATGGAGCGCGTCCCGGTCGTCCTGACTGATGCGCGAGCACATCGTGAGCGCATGCTCCGTGAAGCCGACGAACGTGCCCGACGCGACCAAGCGGACCGGGAACGGGACTCCTCGACTGGTTATGGCTGGGGCCCTGCGTGACGAGGCCAGTCATCGTCCTGAACCTCTTCATGCGGTGACGCGGCTTCCGCGCCCTGACTGGAGTCCATCTGGTCCGATGGCTCGAAGCCGGCGGGCGTGGCGCCGCCGCGACCTCGGCGGGACCATCGGTGTGCGCTCACACGCCTGAAAGGCGGGCGTAGGGCGCAACGGTCGCACGCGCCCAACCAAGGGCTTTGGTGCGTCTGGAACGCCCGAGGTGATCTCCCGCCCGTCGAGCCGGATCGCCTCAGTGAAGCTCACCGTGCCTGTGCTCGCGACGGTATGTGGCGGGCGGCATGCCACATCCGGACCTGAAAGCGGTGTAGAACCGACTGACCGAGCTGAAGCCCGACTCGGATGCCACGTCGGCGATGGGCAGGTCGGTCGTGACGAGGAGGCGACGAGCCTCGGCAAGGCGGCATCGTGTCAGATAGTCGACGACCGTCGTGCGCACGACCTTGCGGAACTGAGCCATGGCGTAGTTGGGGTGGAGTCGCGCCGCTCGGGCGACATCCGCGACGGTGAGTGGCTCACGGAAGTGTTCGGCGATGTGTCGCACCATGGCGACGACCTGAACCAGCGCCGGGTCACCTCCGGTGTAGTGATGCGCCGGTTGTCCTGGTGTGGCCAGGGCGAGTCGGCGAACCCGGGCTTCGACCTCGAGCATCGCGATCCGGCGGCGTTCCGGATGATCGCTCGACAGGTCCTCGGCCCACTGGGCGAAGCTCGCGGAGTCCGTCTCCATCGCGGCTGACGGCGGGGTAACCAGGGGCATGCCGGACAGCAGGCGACCGACCAGTGCGGTGGGCAACCCCCAGCTGAGGAAAGTTGCGAACGGCACGTGGACCCAGTGAGCTCGCGTCGCCGAGCTCGCGACGAGCTGGTGGGGTACGGCTGCCCAGAAGGCCGCCACACATCCGGGGCCGACCTCGACTGGCACGCCGCCGAACAGGTAGAGCATCGTGCCGCCCTCGGCGACGAGATTGATCTCCAGGTCGTCGTGCTGATGGGCGACGCCCATGAGGATCGGGCGGCCGGCCCATCCCAGGAGCCCCGGTGGCTGGATCTCGATCTGTGATGCCATCTGAGGATCCAAGAAACACTAGCTCCGATCGATGAAGAACTCGCCGATCGTAGGCCCGTACCGTCGTGGCCGTCAACGAAGAGCGAGGGATGGTGGTTGCCGCACCGTGCCGATCGTGCGGCGAGGCGCGCGGCGCCCGGCGCTCAGTCCTTCACAGCAGTCGCCGCCTGCAGCCCCGATGTGTGTTTCACGACAAGGAGCCTTCTGTGTTCTCTCTCGGCATTGTTGGAGCCGGCCAGTTCGCCGGGCAGTTCGTCAAGCTATGGAGACTGCACCCGGGCGTCGGTGACATCGTCGTCACGGACCTGGTGCCGGAGCGGGCCGCGCGGCTCGCTGCTGAGTACGACCTCGCCGGGACGCAACCGTCGTTCCAAGCCATGCTCGAGTCGGACGTCGACGCGGTCGCGATCTTCACCCAGCGCTGGACCCACGGCCCGCTGGTCGTTCAGGCCCTGCGCGCCGGCAAGCACGTCTACTCCTCGGTGCCGATGGCGGTGACGGAGGGGGAGATCGTGGACATCATCGAGGCGGTTCGGGAGACCGGACTGACGTACATGATGGGCGAGACGAGCTACTACAACCCGGCCACCGTCTACACCCGCGACCAAGTCGCCAAGGGGGCCTTCGGGCGCCTGTTCTATGCCGAGGGTGACTACGTCCACGACATGGATCTCGGGTTCTACGACGCGTACCGCTACAGCGGCGGAGATAACTGGAAGGCCACCGCCAGCTACCCGCCGCTGCTGTACCCGACGCACTCCATCGGCGGGGTTCTCGGCGCCTGGCAGACGTACGCGACCAGCGTTTCGGCGATCGGCGTCGTCGACGACCGAGGAGACGGGGTGTTCGACACGGAGATCAGCCAGTTCGGCAACGACTTCTCGAACGCCACCGCGTTGTTCGAGGTCGCGGGCGGCGGCGCGTTCCGGATCAACGAGTTTCGACGGGTCGGGTATCCCTCCTACGTCCGTGAGTCGCGGTTCCGGTTCTTCGGCACGGAGGCGAGCTTCGAGCAGCTCGTGAACGTCTGCCTCTGGCAGGACAAGCACAGCGTCGAGGACGTCACCGAGCACCTGGAACCCAAGCGCACCCTGTCCCCTGACGACCCGTCTCTCGAACACGTCTCTCCGGCACTGCGGGACGCGTTCACGTCAGGCTCCGCGCCGGTGCACGACCGGTCGAGGCTGCCGAAGGAGTTCGCCAACGTGTCGAACGGGCACGAGGGCAGCCACCACTTCCTGGCCGACGACTTCGTGACAGCGGTCAACAGCGGCTCACTGCCGCCGGTCAACGCCTGGGTCGCGGCCCGGTACACGCTGCCCGGGATCGTCGCGCACGAATCCGCTCTCAAGGGTGGTACCCGGCTGGAGATCCCGGACTTCGGAGAAGCACCATAGGCCGCCGGGCGCGGGCACACGTTCGTCGACCGGCGCCTCTACCTGCCCCAGTCCTGGGCGAGCGACCCGGCCCGCCGCGGGCGTCCCGGATGAGGCCGGGTTTGCGACCAAGCCGTACCTGGCCGCGGACATGATCACCGACGCACTGGCAGCCTGCACGTCTGAGACCCGACAATCGCCGACCAGGAGAAGTTGCGCGGCTCTATCCAGCGGCGCTGCCGCCGTTACAGCCGTCGCGCAGTTCGTGCGGCGACCCACGGGCGCCATCGTCGACGTCCGACGCAGGCGCGCCCACCTGAGGACCCAGTCCGGTCTGACCGCCGTCCGTCTCGATTCACTCGATCCCCCTTCGGGAGACCAACCCATGCCGCTTGATCTCAACGCCCTGCCCGAGCCGGTCGACGTCTCCGACAACCGTGATGAGCTGCGTCGCGTGGAGGAGGTCGTCGCACGCGGGCCCTATTCCGCCGACTGGGAGTCGCTCAAGGGCTATCGGCCGCCACGCTGGTTCGAGGACGCCAAGTTCGGGATCTTCCTTCACTGGGGCGTCTACTCGGTGCCGGCCTACGGCTCCGAGTGGTATCCGCGCACTGCGTACACGGAGGGGTCCCGCGAGTTCGAGCACCACGTCGCGACGTACGGACCGCACCGCGAGTTCGGGTACAAGGACTTCATCCCCGACTTCCACATGTCGGGCTTCGACCCGGACGCCTGGGCCGAGCTCTTCCGCGTCGCGGGTGCTCAGTTCGTCATGTCGGTAGCAGAACATCACGACGGTTTCGCGATGTACGACAGCGCACGCAGCCGGTGGACGGCGGCCCGCCTGGGACCGCAGCGCGACGTGTACGGCGATCTCGCCGCCGCGACCCAGCGCGCGGGCATGGTCGTCGGTGCCTCGTCGCACCGCGCTGAGCACTGGTTCTTCCTCAACCCAGGCACGCGGTTCGACTCGGACGTGCTGGACTCGCGCGTCCACGACTTCTACGGGCCGGCTCAGCGCGAGGAGACCGCACCGAACGAGGCGTTCCTGCAGGACTGGCTGCTGCGCACGGTCGAGATCATCGACCGCTACCGGCCGCAGGTCCTGTGGTTCGACTGGTGGATCGAGCAGCCGGCCTTCGAGCCGTACCTGCGCCGTCTCGCGGCCTACTACTACAACCGCGCCGCCGAATGGGGCGTCGAGGTCGTGATCCAGTACAAGTGGGAGGCGTTCGCGCCGGGCAGCGCGGTGCGCGACATCGAGCGCGGCGCGAAGCCCCGGATCCAGCCCGAGGTCTGGCAGAACGACACGTCGGTCTCACGCAACTCGTGGAGCTGGCATCCCAACCAGGACTACAAGGAGCTGCCCGAGGTGGTCGCCGAGCTCGCCGACGTCGTCTCCAAGAACGGTGCGCTGCTGCTGAACTTCTGCCCGAAGGCCGACGGCACGTTCGATGAGCGTGAGGTCGAGCTCGCCCGAGGCCTCGGCCGCTGGCTCGGCGCCTACGGCCAGGCCATCTACGGCACACGGCCCTGGATCGTCGCAGAGGAGGGCCCGACGCGCGTCGCGGAGGGATCGTTCGTCGACGGGACACCGATCGCCTTCACCGAGCACGACATCCGCTTCACCCGCCGCGTCGACCACATGGGCGAGCACGTCTACGCGATCCTGCTGCGCAGGCCCGAGTCAGGGGTGGCACGCGTGCGATCGTGGGGCACCGACCTGGGGCTGCTGACCGATGAGATTGCTGGAGTCGAGGTGCTCGGCCACCCCGAACCTCCCCGCTGGCGGCGCACCGCTGACGCGCTCGAGGTCGAGATCAGCCCCGCCCACGCCGACCTGCCCGGCGTCGCCGTGCGCATCCACCTGGCGCCTCGCGCAGTGCAGCGGCGTCACGACTACATCCATGAGGGAACGATGGCGCCGGCGCCGTGATCATTCCCCTCATCGCCCTCGTGCTGTTCTCCAGCGCTGCTGGCGCATCGACCTGATCTCCGGAGGAGTCAAAGGATGACCCTGTCCCACACCGACGAAGCATGGCCCACGAACGGCATCAGCTTCGGAGGCGACTACAACCCCGAGCAGTGGCACCCGTCGGTCTGGCACGAGGACGTGGCCCTGATGCGGCAGGCGGGGATCAACATGGTCTCCCTCGGCATCTTCTCGTGGGGCCTGCTGGAGACGGCGGAGGGTGTCTACGACTGGGCCTGGTTCGACGAGATCGTGGACCTCCTGGAGCAGAACGGCATCGCCATCGACCTGGCGACGCCGACGGCCGCCCCGCCGAGCTGGCTCCTCGCCGAGCACCCCGAGTTCCTGCCCGTCAACCACGACATGGCACAGCAGTGGCCTGGCGCCCGGCTGGGCTGGTGCCCGAGCAACCCGGAATTCCGGACGCACGCGCTGCGTATTGCCCGCGCCGTCGCCGAACGCTACGGCGCGCGGGACCACGTCGTGATGTGGCACGTGAGCAACGAGCTCGGGGGCGGCAACGGGCAATGTTACTGCGACGTCTCCGCCGTTGCGTTCCGCATCTGGCTGGAGCGCAGGTACGGCACCGTGGAGAAGCTCAACGAGGCCTGGGGAACCGCATTCTGGGGCCACCACTACGGCGGTTTCGAGTACATCCTGCCGCCGCGCGGCACGGGGGCGAAGAACCCTTCCCTCATGCTCGACTTCGACCGGTTCTCCTCCGGCGCGCTGCTCGACCACTACCTCGCTGAGCGAGCCGTGCTCAAGGAGATCACCCCTGACCTGCCCGTGACCACCAACTTCATGGTCGGCGCCGAGCCTGACGCCGTCGACTACGCCCGCTGGGCGCCACACATGGACGTCCTCGCGAACGATCACTACACCCGGTCGTCGGATCCGCTACCTCAGCAGGACGTGGCCTTCTCGGGCGACCGCATGCGCTCGCTCACCACGGACAGGCGACCCTGGCTCCTCATGGAGCACGCGACCAGCGCCGTGAGCTGGCAGCCGCGCAACCGGGCCAAGAACCCGGGCGAGCTGGTCCGCGACGCGATCAGCCACGTCGCGCACGGCGCCGACGGCGTCATGTACTTCCAGTGGCGTGCCTCCCGCGCCGGGGCGGAGCAGTTCCACTCCGCGATGGTGCCCCACGCCGGTCCGGACACCAAGATCTTCCGGGAGGTCAGCACCCTCGGCGCCCACCTCCAGCGCCTCGCGCCCGTCCTCGGGTCCCGGGTGCGCGCGGCGAAGGTCGGCATCCTGTTCGACAACGAGGCCGGGTGGGCGATGCGCCGAGGCGTGAAGCCCAACAACTTCCTTCCGTACGGCGCGGCGGTCCGTGCCTGGCACGCCGCGTTCTGGCGCAGGGGCGACGGCATCGACGTGCTGCCGCCGTGGAACGACTTCGCCGGCTACAGCACGCTCGTCGTGCCGCAGCTCTTCCTCGCCGCGGACGACACCGCGAAGCGTGCCCAGGAATTCGTCGCACTGGGCGGCACCCTGATCGTCACCCCGTTCTCCGGCATCGTCGACGAGAACGACCAGGTTCGCCTCGGCGGCTATCCAGGAGCCTTCCGTGGCGTCCTCGGCGTGTGGACCGAAGAGTTCTATCCGTTGCAGGAGGGCGAGAGCTTCCAGCTAGACAACGGCTGGAGCGGACGGGAGTGGACCGAGCACGTCCACCTGGACGGTGCCGACGTGATCGCGCGATACCAGGGCGGGCCGCTCGACGACCACCCCGCGGTGACCGTCAGGACCCACCCGGGAGGCGGCCGGGCCGTCTACGTATCGGCCGGGATCGACAGCGCGGCGATCGACAACCTCGTCGCCGACCTCGTCGAGCCGGCTTCGGCGCCCATCCCGGACGTGAGCTCCGGTCTCGAGGTGGGGATCCGTGAGACCGAGAGCGACGAGTTCGTCTTCCTCATCAACCACGCGGCGGACGATGCGAAGGTGAGCATCCAAGGGGCTGAGCTGCTCACCGGCCTCACCGTCGATGACTCGCTCGTCGTTCCCGCCGGTGACGTCCGCGTGGTGCACCGCCGCAGGGCCTGACAGGTACGGGGCCAAGAGCGTCCGACAGCGCGTGAGCGGGGCGGAGCCGGAGCCGTACGGCTGGCTGCACACACATCATATGTATGACTGGTCGCGGGGCGGGCAAGGTAGCCCGGTCGCCTCAGCAGAAAGCGACGGAACGATGACATTGAAGTCACACGCCAGCGAAGGAGTCACCGTGCTTCCACCTCGATCTATCCCCTCACGCCGCAACCGGCCGCGGATTCGCGCCGCGGTCGTCGTGTCGGCGCTCGTCGGTGGCCTGCTCCTCGCAGTCGCGCCCGCCGGAGCGGCGCAGGCGGCGACCATGACGACGCTCTACGCGTCACCCTCGGGTACCGGCACCGCCTGCTCCTCCGCCCAGCCGTGCTCGATCACCCAGGCGAAGACCTCGGTGCGTGCGATCAACGCCAACATGACCGGCGACATCGTCGTCGAGCTCGCGGGCGGAACCTACACGTTGACCGCACCGCTCACCTTCGCGGCTGCCGACTCGGGCAATAACGGCTTCAGCGTGATCTGGCGTGGCTCGCCGACCGCGACCCCCGTCATCTCCGGGGCGCAGAAGGTCACCGGCTGGACGCAGGCGGACGCCGCACAGAACATCTGGCGGGCAGGCGTCGGCACCGGGTTCGACACCCGGCAGCTCTACGTCGACGGCAAGGTCGCGACGCGGGCCCGCACCGCGATCAACCGGTCCGACCTCACGTTCACGTCCAGCGGCGCGACCTTCACCAGCGGCGCGCTGTCGTACCTGAACAACCTTGGCAACAAGAGCAGGGTCGAGCTCGAGTCGGCCAACTCGTTCACCGACCGGTTCACACCGGTGCAGTCGATCTCGAGCAACACGATCACGATGCAGCAGCCCGCCTGGGACAACAACACCTGGGGCTGGGACACCGTCCAGTTCCCTTACAACCAGGCGGGGCTCTGGCTCGCCAACGCCAGGGAGTTCCTCGACGCCGAGGGTGAGTGGTACCTCGACACGGGCGCCGGCACGCTCTACTACAAGCCGTTGGCAGGGCAGAACATGGCGAACGCCGACGTGGAGCTGCCGAGGCTGCAGTCGCTGGTGAACGTCGGCGGCACCTATGACGCGCCTGCCCACGACATCTCCTTCACGGGCCTGCAGTTCTCGTACACGAGCTGGCTGCTGCCGAGCACGAACGAGGGCTACGCAGACCAGCAGACCGGTGGTTACATCAGGGGCACGTGGAGCACGAGGCCGTCCAACGCGTTCAGCACCTGCAGCTCCGGCTGCACCCAGTTCGAGTCGACCCGCCCCGGCTTCAGCCAGATGCCCGCGGCAGTCCAGGTGTCGGCCGCCAACGCCATCACCTTCAGCGCAAGCAGGTTCACGAACCTCGGCCAGGTCGGGATCGGCATCGGCAACGACGCCAACGGGCACACCACCGGCGTCGGACTCGGCGTGAACAACGTAACGGTCACCGGCAGCACGTTCGAGCAGATCTCGGCCGGCGGCATCGTCGTCGGCGGCATGCGGGCTGACGCACACCACCCGAGCGACAGCCGGATGACGGTCCAGAACGTCACCCTCAGCAACAACAAGGTCCACGACGTCGCTCTCGAGTACCGCAGCCACGTCGGCGTCCTGGTCACCTACGCCACGAACGCGACCATCTCGCACAACGAGATCTACAACATGCCGTACTCCGGCCTGGCACTGGGCTACGGCTGGGGCATCAACGACGCCGGCGGCAGCCAGGAGTACCAGAACCGCGGCACCTACAACTACCAGCCGCTCTACACGACGCCGACGACCGCGAAGAACAACCTGGTCATCGGCAACTACATCCACGACACGATGTCGACCATGTCCGACGGTGGCGGCTTCTACCTGTTGTCCGCGAGCCCCGGCACGGTGCTCAAGCAGAACTACTTCAGGAACATGCTCCGCGGGTTCGACATGTACTTCGACGAGGCGTCGCGCTACGTCTCGGTGACGAACAACGTCTACCAGGGCGGCTGGAACTGGGCGCACGCCAACGCCAGCAGCAACAATCACACCGGCGACCTGACGTTGACCGAAAACTGGATCGACCACGACGGCGCCGACATCACGAACGGCACGCGGGGCAACACCGTCGCGGGCACCGTCTTCGTCAGCAACGGCAACTGGCCGAGCGGCGCGCAGACCGTGATGGCGGCCGCCGGGGTGCAGGACACCACGAACGCGAAGATCGTGGGTCAGCAGTCGGGCCGCTGCATCGACATCAACGGCGCGTCGACGACGAACGGCGAACAGGCCCAGCTGTGGGACTGCTCCGGCGACACGAACCAGCGCTGGACCTATACGTCGAGCAAGCAGCTGGTGGTGGGGAACAAGTGCCTGGACGCCTCCGGTGCAGGGACCTCCGAAGGCACCCAGGCCGTGATCTGGGACTGCAACGGGCAGCCGAACCAGCAGTGGAACGTCAACGCCAACGGCACCATCTCAGGTGTGCAGTCGGGGTTGTGTCTGGATGCGAGCGGTCAGGGCACCGCCAACGGGACCAAGCTCCATCTTTGGAACTGCTGGGGCGGCACGAACCAGCAGTGGAGTCTGATCCCCTGACGAGAGTTCGGGGCCAGGCCACGCTGCCTGGCCCCGACGTGGAACGCAGAGCACCGCGTTGGCCAGCAAGTGCCGGTGCAAGGGTTCCGCCACACCGATGCACACCGCGCTCACGTCGATGCGCGAGACGCGAAACCACCTCGCCGTCGTGCCTGACGAGCAGGGCGGTCACGCAGTGGTCACTATCGCGGACGTGCTCGCACGGATCTTCCCGCGCACCATCGCCGCGTGATCCATCCATGACGGCTGCCGATGGGGGAGTTCCTTGGCACCCGAGTCCTGTCGGTTTCGGAGCCAGCCGCTGACACGATTCGTGACACGGTTGCCGTGCTGACACGCATGATGACACGGGTCCTGTGCCTACGAACGCCCGCGCTTGCCGATGGTTGCCCATCCATGTGAGGCTGGGCTTGAGCCCCCCAGGAATGGCGAGATTTCGCCGTTTCTGGGGCTCACCAGGGCGATCATGATCGCCTCATCAACTGGCTCTGCGGACGTCGAAGAATTTCGCTTCACCGAGAAGAGACCGGCGGTTCGAGACCGTGTGACGGCCGACCGTGCACCCAGCCGCAGCGGCGACGCGATCAGTCTCTTGGAATCGTGCCGTAGCGCGCCGCAGACCCGATCAGAGGGTCAACGGTAGCCTTGTTGTCGAGCAGGCATACGCCTGTTTGTAGAGATCACGAAACCCCCGTCGTGTCCCGGTCGCATTCTCGCTCGTCGGGAAGCGGCACACCGGCTCGATTCCCCCACAGTTCCCCCAAGGCGCCCAGCCAAACGGTGAACCACGAGGTCAGGGCCACATGACACGCTTCAACGTCTGAGCGCATCACCCGGGTTGTGACTTGGTCGTCTGACCGGGCCAGATATCGGTTTACACGGTGGACGCCATCGACGCCGCCGGGTTCTACGACGGCACCGCCCTGTGGCCGTGATTACGGTGATTCCAGAGTCTGAGCAAGAACCCTTGCCGAGGGCAGCGACGTGATTTCACGCACCGGCGACTTGCTTCCCTCCGCACCTCGCACGGAGGAGGTCGGAATCCTTCAACAGGTGCCGCACCTGCCATTCGAGGTCCGCGGGGTTCGAGGCGCCGCCGGGCTGCGAGTAATGCTCCGCGAGCATCTCCTTGACTCCCAGGAACAGCCACGCCCAATAGGTCGGCCACACCAGGCGCCATTCTGTTTCCGAGAGCGGGCGTACCGAGTCGTACCCGCGGATGACTTCGTCGTGATCACCGCGCCAAGCGAGGGCGAAGTCCGCGACAAGATCGTTGTTATGGCATGCCTCGAAATCGAGGATCCCGCTCAGGGCACCTCCGTCGAACAGCAGGTTCCACCGCGTGAAGTCACCATGGATGACGCCGGACGGGACATCGGACTCATGATCGGCAAGCTGGGCGGCCGCCGCCTCGCGATAAGCGCGGAGGATCCGGCCTTCTTCCGGCAGGCGCCGCTCGTGGACGGTCAGCCACTGGTCGAGCAGCGGGTCGCTGATGGTCTCCCGGGGAAGAGCGAATCCGTCCCGCTGGCCGGCCACGCCGAGCGAGGAGCTCGCAGCGTGGAACTCTGCCAGCAGCCTTCCGCGTGCGTACTCCTTGGCGGCATCGTCCTCGACGGGCGCGGGATCGCCGGGAAGCCAGGCGAAGAGCCTCCAGACCCCGTCACCCCGGACGATGGGTTCCTCCGTCAGAACCGGAGCCGGCCAGTTGGCCGCCCGCAACGCGGCCATGACACGGGCCTCATACCGCCAGTCCGACCGAACGTTGGCGGACAGCCACTTGACGGCGAAAGCAGACGAGCCGCGCCGGACCCGCCACGTACGGGATCGACTGCCGCCCAGATAGCTCGCGTCAGACAGGCGCCACTGCTCGAGCAAATCCCCCGGAAGCGTCTCATCGGGCGCCGGTCGACCGGTCGAAAGGTGGGTCACTGCTGTCATCTCCGAATCACGTCGAGGAGCGGGGCTAACCTCGACGCTCGCATGGGGCCTGGCATGCTGTGCCGGTCGTTGACAGGGTGAGCCTCAGGCGGCCGCCTTGCGCGTCAGGACGTGCGCCTGCGGGAAGCCACGCACCGAGTCCTCGCCCGGTGCGATCATCAGGCGCGCGACCTCGTCGACACCGGTCTGCCCGAGCAGACCGATGACATGGCCGGCCGAGTACCGCCAGGCGGGGGAGACCTTGTGGTCGAAGGCCTCAGCTGTTCCTTCGGCGTCGGCCAGCGCCTGGAACGACACCAGTAGATGGCCGCCGGGCGCCAGGACGCGGCTGAGCTCGCCGAGTATCGCGGGCAGCACGTCCGGCGGTGTGTGGATGACCGAGTAGTTCGCCAGTACCCCGGCAAGGCTGCCTGTCGCGACGTCGAGCGCGCCCATGTCGCCGACGTCGAACCGGATGCCCGGGTTGGCTTTGCGGGCCGCCGCTACCAGCTGGGGCGAGAGGTCGATGCCGAAGGCGTCGACGCCCCGGTCTCGCAGGTAAGCGGTCACGTGCCCAGGCCCGCAACCGACGTCGGCCACGGTCCCGCCGCCGGCCTGCTGGACCAGGTCGGCGAACGTCTGGACCAGCACATGATTCAAGGGGCTGGCTGTGAACGCGTCTCCGATAAACGCGGCGTAGGCCTCCGCCATGGCGTCGTAGTCGGTGCGGACCGCTGGGAGGTGCTCGAAGGACGTCACGCCGGGCAGCGTAGAGCAGCGCGGAGCAAGCTCAATGCGCCGTTCTCGACGTGCCGCCGCATACGTTCAATCGCCTGAGGGCAGAAGGCCCAGCTGGCCGAGCATCGACAGCTGGTCGAGCTGGTGCCAGTGCTCGCGGAGGATGCCGTCCTCGACCCGGTAGATGTCGATGCCGCCGATCTTGAAGGCGCGGCCGGTGGGTGGTATGCCGGTGAACTCACCGACGTGCGTGCCCTCGTTGGTCCATCGCACGACGACTCGGTCGTCTTCGGCGACGAGGTCCTCGATGGTGAAGTGGGGGGCGAGGCCGGCGGTGATCATGGAGAAGCGATCGATCGCGCCTTCCCTGCCGGTGCCTTGGCCGGGCAGCGGGTCATGCTCGTCGTAGTCGGGGGAGACCAGGTCGCCGATCGCGGCTGCGTCGCCGTCGTTGAGTAGTTCGTAGAGCCTGCGGGCCGCCGTCTTGTTCGGCTGGATGTCCATGATTCCTCCTGATGAGCTTGGATGACTCCAGACTGGACCGCCGGTGCGCGATCGGACCACGAAAAGTAAGTCACCGACTAGCATCCAAAGGTGTCGTCACTCCCTTGGCTGCTGCGCAGCCACCGTGAGGCTGCTGGGTTGACCCAGGAGGAGCTGGCAGCCCGCGCGGGCGTGAGCGCCCGCACGGTGAGCGACGTCGAGCGCGGTCTTCGCTCGCGGCTCTATCCCGACACGGCGGAGCGGTTCGTCACGGCCCTCGGGCTGCCTTCTGGCTCTCGTGAGGCATTCCTGCAGGTCGCCCGTGGCCCCCGGTTCGCGGAGCTGGTGTTCCCGCGGGTGCCGGAGCCGCTGACGCGGCTGGTGGGCCGGGACGGTGAACTCGCCAATCTGATCAGGCTGGCCGCGCCGGACGGCGGTCGCCTGGTCACCCTGACCGGCCTGGGCGGTATCGGCAAGACCAGGCTGGCGCTCGCCGCGGCCGCTCAGCTGGTTGAGGCCTACCGCAGGCGCATTGCGGTGGTCGAGGTCCCGCCGAACCTCGACGGGTCCATGCTCATGAGCACCGTCACCGCTGCCTTGGGCACGACCCGCGGCGCTGGCCGGGACGCCGTCGCGATGATCGTCGGTGAACGGCCGACCCTCCTTCTGCTCGACGCCTTCGAGCACGTCCTCGAGGCCGCGGGCGCAGTGGAGGCCCTGTTGCTCGACATCCCGGCCCTGCACCTGCTCGTGACCAGCCGCGTTCGGTTGGGCATCACCGGGGAGCACGAGATCGCGGTCAGGCCACTCGCGCCCCCGGCGGCCTCCGAACTGTTCCTGGAACGGGCGCGTGAGGCTGACGGCGGTGTCGGCGAAGATCCAGCTCTGATCGCCGAGATCTGTGACCAGCTGAGCGGTTTCCCGCTGGCCCTCGAACTGGCCGCCGCCCGGACTCGTCACCTGCCGCTGCCCGCCCTGCTCGATCGCCTGCGCTTCCACGCGACCGACGTCCTGGCCGCGGACGACGCCGGACGCCGCTCGCTCGGCGAGGCGTTGTCGTGGGCGGTCTCATCGCTGCGGCCCGAGGAGGAGTCGGCGCTGCGAGCGGCTGCCCTGTTCCCGGGTGGGTGGGGTCTCCCGGCGCTGGAGCGGCTCTGCGGGGCGGGGGCGCTGGATGCGATGAGCGGGCTTGTTGACGCCGGGCTCGTCGTGCTCGACCGAAGCTCCGTCGAGGAGCACACCGAAGCTCGGTGGCGGATGTTCGACGTCGTGCGGGAGCACGTGCTCGCCCACGCCGACGATGGCCCGGACGAGGCATTCGCGACGGCGTACGTAGGGCACTATCTGGAGCTCTTGGCGAGCTCCACGGAGACGATGGGACGGGAGCGTGACTGGTTCCGGCGCCTTGCCACCGAGGAAGCCAACGTTCGAACTGCATTGCGCTGGGCACGGGAACGAGGCGACACCGACACGCTGCTGCGGTTGGCCGGAGGCATGTGGCTCTACTGGCAGGCCGTCGGTGCACTGACCGAGGGACGGATGTGGCTCGAGAGCGGGCTGGCGGCTCAGCCGCCGGCAGACCTGCAGCAGAGGATGACCGCCTTGTGGGCCCTCGGCTGGCTTGCCTATCACCAAGGCGACGTACGCGCCGCCCGATCCGCGAGCGAACAGCTCGGCTCACTCGCAACGGCTCACCACGATGACGCCGCACGACGGAACGCAGCTACGTTGTCCGGCATGGCGGCTATCGCCGAGGACCGGACAGACGACGCGGTCCGCGATCTCGAAGGCGCGCTGTCCCTCGCCCGGGAGCTGGACAGGCCTTGGATCCTGGCCACCTCGCTCCTCAATCTCGGCATGGCGCGCGCGGCGGCGGAGGACTTCGACGGTGCCCGCGACGCGATCGGCGACGCGTTGCGCCACTACGCGGAGATCGACGATCAGCGGTTCCAGGCGCGCTGTCGCGGCTACCTCGGTCTGGTCTCGCTCTCGACCGGCGACCTGTCCCAGGCCCGCACGTTGTTCGCGCAGAGCCTGCGCGCCTTCCATGCCCTTGCCGAACCCGGGGGCACAGCCGAGGGCCTCAGCGGCCTCGCCGCTGTGGCGGCAGCGTCGGGAGACGCGCGCCGGGCGGCCACTCTCATCGGCGCCGCCGGGCGGCTCCGCGAGTCGATTGCCGGTAGCGAGCTCCCGTTGGAACGTCGCACGATGGCACGCCATGTCGAGCTGGCCCGGGCGTCCATCGACCCGGACGACTGGGCCACCGCACTCGAACGCGGGCGCGGGTTGTCCCTCGACGTGGCCGTCGAGCAGGCACTGGGTCTGTCGCGTGTTCCCGTAGAGTCGCGCCGTCCCCAGCACGGACCGGCGACGGAGCCGTGAGACCTTGCAAGGAGCCAGACCGTCCATGAGCACCACACAGTCGCCCACCACCGGCCGCACCTTCCCGCTGGGGACCGTCAGGCTCGGCCCGGGACCGTTCGCCGTCGCCCAGCAGCGGGCGCTGGAGGCGGTGCTCGACATCGACCTGGACCGGCTCCTCGCCCCGTTCCTCGCCGCGGCGGGGCTCGACAGCGAGGCTGAGTCGCACGGCGACTGGGAGAGTGGCGGGCTCGACGGCCACATCGGCGGTCACGTCCTGTCCGCGCACGCGAAGCTGTGGGCCGTGACCGGTCAGGACGTGCTGCACGACCGCATGGAGTACCTGCTCGACGTGCTGGAGCGCTGCCAGGACGCGGTCGGCACCGGCTACGTCGGCGGGGTGCCCGACGGGCCGGCCCTGGGCGAGGAGCTCGCCGCGGGGCGCATCGACGCCGACCTGTTCTCCCTCAACGGCCGGTGGGTGCCGGTCTACAACCTGCACAAGACGCTCGCCGGCCTCATCGACGCGGCGACCCACGGGCGCTCCGAGCGTGCCCTGACCATGGCCACGCGCTGGGCCGACTGGTGGCTGACGGTCACGAAGGCCCTCACCGACGAGCAGGTGGAGAGCATCCTCACCACCGAGTTCGGCGGGCTCAACGAGTCGTTCGTCGAGCTGGGCCGGCTCACCGGCCGCGAGGACCTCGTCGCCGAGGGGCGGCGGCTGGCCCACCACAAGCTGTTGGACCCCCTGGCGGACGGGGGCGATCCGCTGGACGGGCTCCACGCCAACACGCAGATCCCCAAGGTGCTGGGCTACCAGCGCCTGGCCGGCTCGGCGCCGGACGGCGACCCGGGCGCTGCGCGGTTCGCCGCCGCGGCCGACGCCTTCTGGACGTCGGTGGTCGAGCGCCGCACGCTGGCGATCGGCGGGAACAGCGTGCGCGAGCACTTCCACCCGGCATCGGACTTCACCGAGGTGATGAGGGACCGCGAAGGGCCGGAGACCTGCAACACCCACAACATGGTCGAGCTCGCGCGCCTGCGGCTCGACGGCGGGCCCGACGGTGCCGCCGTCGAGCTCGCCGAGCGCGCACTGTTCAACCACGTGGTCTCGTCGGTCCACCCCCGGCGCGGGGGTTTCGTGTACTTCACGCCGATGCGGCCGGCGCACTACCGGGTGTACTCCCGCCCGCACCTGTCGATGTGGTGCTGCGTCGGGTCAGGCCTCGAGGGCCACACCCGGTACAACGAGCTGATCTACACGCACGACGGGCCTGACGTCCGGGTCGAGCTCTACGCCCCCTCGGTCCTCGACTGGAGCGAGGAAGGCCTGCGGGTCGAGCTGTCGACCGAGCTGCCGTACCGCGACGAGGCCCGCGTCGTCGTCACCTCCGCCTCACCAACGGCCCGCACCCTGCGCCTCCGCGTGCCGTCCTGGGCGGAGCTCGCGGGCCTGAGCATCGACGACGAGCCGGTCGACGCCGACGTCGTCGACGGCTACGCCGAGGTCGCCCGGACCTGGAGCGGCACGACGGCGGTGACGATCCGGCTCGCGCCCCGGCTCGTCGCCGAGGCGCTGCCCGACGGGTCCGGCTGGGTGGCGTTCCGCTACGGCCCCGTGGTGCTCGCGTCGCGCGAGGGCGGCGCCGACCTCGAAGGGCTCGTCGCGGGGCCGGGCCGCATGGACCACGTGGCCCATGGCCGGAAGGTGCCGCTGCGGCGCAGCGGCATCGTGTCCGCCGAGCCGCCGGAGTCGGCCGTGTCGGCCGTCGACGAGCGCACGCTGACCTTCGAGCTCGAGGTGCTGCGCGAACGTTCCGGCGAGCTCGTTCCCGCCACCGTGCTGCTCGAACCCTTCGCGGGCATCCACGACGAGCGCTACAGCATCTACTTCGCGGCCGACGCCGACCCGTCCCGTGCCTTGGCGACGCTCCGGGCCCTCGACGCCGCCGACGTCGCGGCGGCGGTCTTCGACACGGTGACGGCCGGCGAGCAGCAGCCCGAGGTGGACCACGGGTTCACGGGGGAGCGGACCCGGGCGGGCGGGGCTGACGGGATCCACTGGCGCGGCGCGACGGGGTGGTTCGAGTACCGGCTCCGCTGCCCGGACGGCGCGGCCGTGCTGCGGACGCGCTTCGTCGACCGCGTCGCAAGCCGGCGCAGGATCCTCCTCAACGGCCTCGAGGTGGGCCCGTCCCGCACGCTGACGGCGCCGCCCGACGGCGAGGGCCTCGCCGAGCACGAGTACGACCTCACGGCGGCCGTGCGCGAGGCGGGCGCCCCAGGTGAGGTGGCGTTCCGCGTCGAGGCGGTGGACGGCGCGGACAGCGGCGACCTGCTGGCCGTCGAGGTGGTCAGGCAGCAGCTCTGACAATGCCTCGGTAGACGTCGAACGCGTCCTTGGGGGCGTAGTCGTCATCGAGCAGGCCCAGGGTGCCGACCGCCTGATCACCCGACGTGTCCGCGTCGCGGAGCCCGAAGTACTCGCAGACCGTGATGTTGAGCTCGTCCGCCAGACGCTCGATGGTCGCCACCATGTCGGTGATGGATTGCGCCTGCGTGGCCGCAGTCCGGCCATCTCCGCTCGGTGAGCCGAATTCTGCGATGTGGAGGGGCGTCCGGTGCGGGATCCTCGCCACGTCGAGACTGTGCAGGCGAAGGTGTCGCACAGCGTTCTCGGTGAGCACGGGAACGGCGTCGGCGGGGGTGGGTGAGAAGGCATCGGGATACAGGCCGAGGCCGACGTAGTCGACGTGGTCGGCGAACTGTGCCGCCGGCAGGTCGGCCAGGGTTCGCCAGAACTCGCCGTCGCCGCCCAGCCATTCGGCGGGCTCTGCGACGGAGAAGCCGACCTGCACGTGTGCGGGTGCGGCCCGCTTCGCGTGGGGGAGCCCGAGGATCAGGGCGTCCATGACACCCGGCGAGCTCCCGTCGATCAGCGGGATGGGGAAGTTCGGTTCGAGGGTCACCTGGAGGTAGCGGGTGATGCGCCCGTAGCGCTCCAGCACGGCGTCGAGGAACGCGAGCCACCCGGGGATGTCCTTGCTCGCGGGCAGGTAGCTGACCACGAGGTCCAGCTCCCGTCCGTTCTGGAGATACCACTCGTCGGGCATGGTCAGCGCGGTGAGCTCGTCGGCCGCACCGAGTGATCGGACGGTTTCCGGATCGGGATCGGTGCCCAGGAAGTGGATGTACTCGCGGACGACGAGGCTGGAGCCCCCGGCGAGGTCGTCGACGAGGGAGGCGATGCTCTCGCGCCGGTCCGGCTTCGCGCTGGTGGTGCCCGCGCGTCCCGCGGTGTAGATGCCGTACTTCATTCCTGGGTGTCTCCAATCCAGTCGATGCTTCCGGAATCGATCCGGTTGCTGAGCCCTTCGAGCCACGCCGCCTCCGAGGCGAGCATGCGTAGCCAGTAGTCGACCTCGATCATCTTGATCTGCGGCACATCGGTGGAGATCGCGCTGAGCTCGTCGATCTCCTGGCGGATCCGCCGCGTCCTCGCGCCGAGGATCTCGATGGCCCGCGCCCTGCTCAGGAGGCCGATGTAGGCGAGCGCGGTGACGAAGTCGGCGTCCATCGCGGGCGCGGTCGTTATTGATTCCTCGACGCGGCGCCGCAGGTGAGCGATGCCCGCCTCGGTGAGGTCATAGACCGTCCGCGGTGGCCGGTTCCCGTTGCGTTCGGGCGCGCGTGCCTTGATCAGATCGGCGTCGGCCAGCGACTTCGCGAGACTGGTGACGCTGCTCCGGGAGGCGCGGAGATGCCGGTAGCGGTCGTTCAGGCGTGCGGTGAGGCCATAGGAGTGGTCTGCCTGTTCGAGGAGAAGTCCCAGGGTGGGCAGCGACAGCTTGCTGCGGAGCGCGTTCGTGGGCACGCGCCCGACAATAGTCGTATACGTCTATTCGTGACAACCCAGCCGGATCGGGTGAAAAAATGCGGTGGTGTAGCGTAGAGCGCTCTGTATTCGCCGCGTCATATGTAAAGGAGTCCAGGCGCCCCCGGTGTGACAGTCAGTAGTCCGGGCGGGAGGGGGTGCCGTTGTGATGAGTACTTCAGAATCCACAAAGTCCTTGCTCGGTCAGGTCCAGCGCGCCGCGCGCCGCGTCGAACGTGCGGCGGTCGGCCACTCCGAGCAGCGAGTCGGTACCGACAAGATCGTGTTCGGCGTCGCCGGCCTGATCGCTGTCGCGTTCATCGTCTGGGGCTTCGCGAGCCCCGGCTCGCTCGGCACGGTGGCCGACGCCGCCCTGGCCGGCGTGCTGCAGAACTTCGGCTGGCTGTTCGTGATCGCCGCCACGGTGTTCACCGTCTTCGTGCTCGTCGTCGCGATGGGCCGGTTCGGCGGTATCACCCTCGGCCAGGACGGCGAGAAGCCGCAGTACAAGACGTCCTCCTGGATCGCGATGATGTTCGCGACCGGGATGGGCATCGGCCTCATGTTCTACGGCGTGGGGGAGCCGCTGTACTTCTACATGTCCCCGCCGCCCGGAACTGTCGAGGGGTCCACCCCCGAGGCCGCCGCCACCGCCATGGGCACCACCCTGTTCCATTGGACGCTGTACCCGTGGGCCATGTACGCGATAGTCGGCCTCGGCATGGCCTACGGCACCTACCGCCTGGGCCGCGCCCAGCTGTTCAGCTCGATGTTCACGTCGCTGTTCGGCCGCAAGGCCGTCAACGGCGTCGGCGGGCGGGTCATCAACATCCTGGCGATCCTCGCGACGTTGTTCGGCTCCGCCTGCTCGCTGGGCCTGGGCGCCCTGCAGATCGGCGGCGGGCTGCAGCACTCCGGCTTCCTCGGCAAAGTCGGCACCGCCGGGCTCGTGATCATCATCGCGATCCTGACCGCCCTGTTCGTCATCTCCGCCGTCTCCGGCATCGAGCGCGGCATCCAGTGGCTGTCCAACGCCAACATGTGGCTCGCCCTGGCGCTCGCGATCATCGTGTTCATCGGCGGGCCGACCTTGTTCATCCTGAACGTGCTGCCCGCGTCGCTGGGCGCCTTCGTCGGCAACCTGCCCGAGATGGCTTCGCGCACCGCCGCCTCCGGCGACCAGTCCCTGTCCGACTGGATGGGCACCTGGACGATCTTCTACTGGGCCTGGTGGGTCTCCTGGACGCCGTTCGTCGGCCCGTTCATCGCGCGCATCTCGCGCGGCCGCACCGTGCGCCAGTTCGTCGTCGGCGTGCTGCTGGTGCCGTCCATCGTCTCCACGCTGTGGTTCGCGATCTTCGGGGGAGGCGCCATCGGCCTGCAGGAACGGGCCGAGCAGGCGCGGGACGCCGGAACGGCGCTCGCCGCCATCGGCGAGGCCGGGGCCGACATCAACTTCGACCTGATCCTGTTCCAGACGCTCGGCGCCCTGCCGGTGCCCGGCTGGGTCGGGCTCGTCCTGATGGGCCTGGCGGTCGTGCTCGTGGCGATCTTCTTCGTCACCGGCGCCGACTCCGCCTCCATCATCATGGGCGGGCTGTCCGAGAACGGCGCCGAGCACCCGAGCCGGAAGTCGGTGGTGTTCTGGGGCGTGAGCACGGGTGCCGTGGCCGCCGCGATGCTGCTGGCCGGCGGTGACGACCCGGCCAGCGCCCTGAACGGCCTCAAGAACATCACCATCGTCTCGGCGTTGCCGTTCGTCATCGTGATGCTCGTGCTCTGCGTCGCACTGTGGCGGGACCTCTCGCGCGACCCGCTCGTCCTCAAGGGCGAGCTGGCCGTCCAGGTGCTGCGCGAGACCGTGGACACCGGCGTCGAGAAGCACGACGGCGAGCCGTTCGAGCTCTCCACGTCGGCGTCGGCCGCCGAGGAGGACGCGGACGACACCCCGACGACCCCAGGGAACGGTGTACCGGTGGTCGCGGAGCACGGCGCGTCAGCCAAGAACTGACCCACCCGGCGTGGTTGTGGGCGCGATCGTTGCGACTACAGGCCCGTTATGGGCGCAACGAT